>CAYYSW010000087.1:7053-9709 GCA_964474395.1 uncultured Halobacteriales archaeon | reverse complement strand
GCGAGCGGGGCGGTTCAGAGCGAGCGGAGCGAGTGAGAACCGTCGAAAGGGACACGGGGGCGTCCGTGCGCGATGGGCGGGACCGGGTGCCCGGCTCGGTTGCGGAGGGGTTACTGGTCGAGGTAGCCGAGCGACTGGAGTCGTTCGCGCATCTCGGTCTCGTCGACGCCGGTGAACTCGTCGTCGCTCTCCTCCTCGACGCGAGCGAGGACCTCCTCCATCGCGTAGGTGATGTACTCCTCGGGCGTCTCGAAATCGGTGCGGGAGAGGCGGGACTCGACACGGGCGACGATACGCGGGGGGAGCGGCACGGACACGGGGTCGTCCGTGTCCGTTCTGGTCATGTTGTCTGAATCGCTCATGCTTTTACGTACGTCCCTGACACGTATATTCGGTTTGTTATGTGGTCCATACGGCCACGAGCAGGCGGGCGCTGGCGGGTCGCTTCCACGGATTCGCGGCTCCCGCCGGCGCGGTTCGACATCACGACGGAGAACCACATTACCGACCACATAACCAAACCCGAACGTGATAATTCCCGTCTGATGGAGGACCCCCGCGACGTTATTCTAGTTACGGTTGACAGCCTCCGGGCGGACCACTGCGGGTTCATGGGGTACCACGGCGACACCACGCCGTTCCTCGATGGACTCGCGGACGACGCCCTCGTGTTCGAGAACGCCGTCGCCCCCGCCGGGGCGACGAACGGCTCGACGCCCGCGTTCACGACGGGCGAGCACCCGGTCGCGAAACCCGAAGAGTCGGTTCGGGACCGCGTCTCGCGGCACCTGAAGGCCCGCGAGACCATCGGCGAGCGGTTCCAGCGCCTCGGATACCGGACGGCGGCCATCTCAGCGAACCCGTGGGTCTCGCGGTACTTCGGCTACGACGCGGGCTTCGAGGAGTTCGAGGACTTCTTCGGCGACGACGACGAGTCCGCCCGCGAGGCGGGGAAGAAGCGCCGCGACAACAAGCTATCCATGCTCGCGCAGGTCACCTCCTGGTGGCGCGGGCAGGACATGTACATGACCTGGGAGGCGTTCTACGACGACATCCGGTCGTGGCTCGACGAGGCCCGCGAGGACGACCGGCCGTTCTTCCTGTGGGTGTTCCTCGTGGACGTCCACATGCCGTATCTCGCGCCGAAGGAGTTCCGTAGTCAGTCGCTGCTGCAGTCGTACGCGGGCAACGCGCTCCTGTACGCCGGCAAGAACCCGCCGCTCGGCGACTGGTTCCGCGACACGCTCGTGACGGCCTACGACGACACCATCCGGTACACCGACGCGTTCATGGAGAACCTGATGGACGACGCGGAGGGAAGCGAGGACCGGGAGGACCCGTTGGTGGTGTTCCACGCCGACCACGGCGAGGCGTTCGGCGAGAACGGTGGTTACGGCCACGCGAAGGCGACCGAGGAGGTGCTCCACGTCCCGATGATGGTGCTCAACGGCCCCAGCGGTCGGGTCGACGCGCCGTTCTCGCTGCGAGGCATCCCGGACCTCGCGGCGGGGTTGGCGACGGACCCCGACTTCGACCCGGCCAGCGAGTTCGACAGCCCGCTCGCGCTCGCCCGCACGTACCAGCCCGCGTGGGCGGTCCGTGGCGAGTCGTTCCTCTACGCCACGACCCCACACGGCGACCGCCTCACGAGCACGCTCGGGAGCGGCCGCGACCTCCACAACGACGACCTCCAGGCGTTCTGTGAGGAGGTCGTCGAGTGGGAACGCGAGTCGAGCGCGGAGCGCGAACGGATACTGGACGCCGCCGCGGCGGTCACCGACGAGGCCGACCTGTAGAAACGCTCTTGAGGACGCGTCGCCGTTCGTATCGGATGAACGACGACCTGTCGCGCCGGTCGGTGCTCCGCGCGGGCGCGGCGCTGGCCGCGACCGGCACGCTCGCCGGCTGCAACGCCCTCCCCTTCGTCGGCGAGCGTCCGGACCTCCGGTACACCGACTGGCTCTACGCCCCCGACGAGGCGGAACTCGACGCCTACGAGTTCGCCCTCCTGCGGCCCGCCGCCATCGCCGAGCGCCGGGCGGACATCGGCCCGGTCGCGTACGACCCAATCAGCAGCATCGGCGGGTCGGTACTGGACCTCCTCGACGTGGAGTTCGAGGCCGTCGAGTCGCTGCTGTTCACCGGCCCGAACCGCGCCGAGACGGTCCTGACCGGCGAGTACGACGTCGGGGCGGTTCGCGACGAGCTCGGCTACGACGACTTCCGACAGGTCGGTGAGATCGAGAGCGCGGCCATCTACCTCGCGCCCGACGACGACCGCGCGGTGGCGGTGATGGAGTCGTACCTCGCAGTCGCGATGGGGACGGCGGACCCACGGGCGGCCGTCGAGCGACTCGTCGAGACGCAGGCCGGCGAGCTGGTGCGGTATGCGGACGCCAGCCGGGACGTCCGGGCGCTGGTCGAAGCGCTCGGAGATGGGACCGTCCTCCTGGGAGCGCCAGACGGCGGCCTCCCGCGGCGTGACGACCAGCCGGGGCGGTTCGAGGGACAGGCCGCCTCCGGCATCACGTATCGCCTCCCCGACGAGGGGGGACAGGTCGACTTCCTGCGGGCGTACGTGTTCGACGACGACGACGTGCCCGTCGACGAGGTGACGGCGTTCGTCGGTGAGAACCGCGGGACAGGCGAGGCCTAC
>CAYYSW010000087.1:0-7043 GCA_964474395.1 uncultured Halobacteriales archaeon | reverse complement strand
GAGGACATCGACGTGAGCGCCGAGGGACGGACCGTCCTCGTTCGGGGCCGTCTCGACCTCGCGGACTTCGTCGACGGGCTGCTCCCCTAGAGGTAGGCGTCGTCGTACGTCTCGCTCGACCGCGGTTCGTGGGTGTTCCCGCAGTCGGTGCACTCGACCCGATCCTCGTTGTCCATCGCGGTGCGCAGCGACCCGCAGTTGCTACAGTAGTAGCCGAAGCGCTCGGAGAGCGACTCGTCACCGTAGGCGGGGAAGAACGCGCCCGCGGTCCCAGAACGGCCGTCGTCGGTGTCGATGAAGACCCGCTGACCGTCCTCGTCGGTCGCCGTCCGGTGGTCGCCCGTCGTCTCGGTGTCGGGGAACGACGTGGCCTCGCCGGGGCCGGCCTCGGTCCCGGCGTCCGTCTCGACGTCGTCGTCGGCCTCGCCGTAGACGTACTCGACGAACTCCTCCTCGCCGATGGTGAGGTCGCGCTCGCTCACGCGCTTGAACTCGAAGGACTCGAAGAACTGGTGGCCCTCGGTGTTGGCCTCGAGTGTGCTCGCACGCAGGGTCTCGCACCCTCGGTCGCGCAGGCGGTCCTGGACGGCCTCGAAGAGGGCCGTCCCCGCGCCCCGACCCTGCAGTTCGGGGTCGACGAACAGCCATCTGATCTCGCCGGTGTCGCCGTCTATCGTCCCCTCGACCACGCCGCCGAGGGTTCGGCCCTCCGCCGGTCCGTCGACCTCGGCGACGAGGACGACGGTGCCGTCCTCGTCCATCCCCTCCTCGATGTGGTCCTCGCCGAACCGCGTCTCGACGATACCCTCGAGTTCCTTCGGGCTGAGGGCGTAGGACGCCGTCAGGGTGCTCTGTGCGATTTCGCGGATGCGGGCGATGTCGCCGTCGTCGGGGTCACGGACGTCTACTGTCTCAGTCATGTGATGAAAGTGGCTGCGGCGGTCTGTCGTCTCTCGATATCCGCGGCAGGCGGTTAGTCGCGGGCCCTGCAAGTGCAGGCGGCGCTCCGGGCGAACCGGCCGGATGCCGGCACGCGGACCTGCCACCTCGAGCTCCCGATAGGTTGCCGGAAGGAGGGCAATAACGCGTCGAATCAGGAGGGGACTACACGTGTAACCCCACATTTAACCCGGATTTGCCCGGGGGGGTTGCCGGGGCGGAAATCGAAGGAGCGGGTGGCCGAGCGGTCGTCCGGTCCCGGTTAGGAAGTCTTTATCTCGGCCGGTTCGTCGATGCAAGCCAGTCGCCGGGAGAGACGTTCTCCGCGGTCGTCTATAATCGATGGCAAAAAGCGGACCGGTCGTTGGCCCTCGAAAAACGTGGTAGATAACTAATAACTTCTGTCTTGACCGACTGAACGATGCCAGAACCGATTCGGCTTCTCGGAGAGGAGCCAGCCACGAAGTACGAGGTGAACGATGAGTAGCGACGAGGAATCCACGGCACCGACGGGCCAGGTCCCCGAACCCATCGAGGAGGGGTCGCCCGACGAGGGTGACCTGGAGACGTCACGCCGGGACGTCCTGAAGGCCGGAGGGCTGTTCGCCTCCTCGATGTTCGGCGCGGGGGAGTTCTACGCGCCCGACGACCCGTTCGGCCAGAACAACGGGACCGTCCCCGACGAACCGGAGGAGGGCGGACAGGTCCGACACTTCGACGTCCACGCGATCGAGGCGGACGTCGTCTACAACCGCTACGGGCTCCACCAGCCCAAAGCGGCCATCTGCGTGCTGGAGGACGACCTCCCCGAGGCCCGCAGGGCGTCCGGGAAGGTCCCCTGTAACAACAACCTGGTCAATCTCGACGCGCCGTTCTGCGAGGACGTCCCGGAGGAGGAACGCGCCGACGACGTCGACACGCGCGTTCTCCAGCCGCTCGCGCTGCTGGCGGAGAGGGGCGACATCATCGAGATCGAGTTCCACAACCACCTCCCGGACCGGACGGCGGGTCTCCACCAGACGGGCCTTCCGATGGACGTCAAGGAGAGCGACGGCATGGACGTCGGCTTCAACCCCGACACGACCGTCGAGCCCGGCGAGTCCATCACCTACCGCTGGTTCGCCGAGCAGTTCGGCACGCACTTCTTCCTCGATGGTGCCAACCAGGCCGTCGACAGCGCGGACGCGCCGCCCGAGGAGGCGAACCTCACCTCCCGCGGCCTGTTCGGCTCGGTCAGCGTCTACCCGCAGGGGACCGAGTGGTCGGACCCCTACACGGGCAAGTTCGTCGGCGAGCACGTCACGCGCGACGAGATCGCGAAGGCGAAGTACGGCCGGGAGTTCTCGAAGCTCAGCGTCGAGACGACCGGTCAGGTGCAAGCGATATTCAACCGCCAGCCGTACCCCGACGGGACGACCCCGGGGGACATCCTCACGCGCGAGCAGATAGCGGCCAGCCGCTTCGGTACGAGCGCCGAGGACGACGAGCTGGCCGACGAGCTGACGCGCTCGCAGCTCATCGAGGTCCAGAACGCCTACGACGCGCAGTTCGGCGAGCTGCCCTCCGACCCCGAGTACTCGCGCGACGAGATATCGAGGGCGAAGTACAACCGGCGGTTCTCGAAGCTCAGCGTCGAGACGGCCGGTCAGGTCCAGGCAATCTACAACCGCCAGCCGTTCTACAAGGAACTCGAACCGGAGGACATCCTCACCCGAGAGGAGCTGGCACAGAAACAGTACGGCACGGACTACGACGACCTCGGGAGCCGCAAGCGGCGTATCGAGATCGAGAACGCGTACGACGCGCAGTTCCGCGTCGGCAACCGATCGACGCGCATCGGCGTCCAGGGACGCGTCCAGGTCGACACGCACATCCCGGACGACCTCTCCCAGGCGTCCCTCGAAGCGGGGTTCGTCCCCGGGGCGAGCTACCGGGACTTCAAGCTCTTCTACCACACGCCCGAGGGCGTCTACACCGCGGACGGTGACCAGCTCACCTTCCCCGACAGCGACGAGCCCCAGATGGTCCACGCCATCAACAACCGGGCGGACCCGACTGGCAACCGCATCGACCCCGACAACTGTGCGGCCTGTGGCGGGACCGAGTTCTACAACTCCTGGGTCCACGGTGACCCCGGCGGCGGCGACAACGTCTACCCCATGTACGTCGGCGACCCGGTCCAGACGACGGCCATCGGGGCGTCCATCGAGGAGAACCACGTCCACCACCTCCACGGCCACCGCTGGAAGGAGACGCCGGAGAACCAGAACTCCGACACCATCGACGCCCAGTCTATCGGGATGGGCGCGGTGTTCGAGGCGCCGTTCACCGTCGCGGCCGGCACCCCCGGGATGGCCATCGACGACTTCCAGACGGTCCGTCCCGACATGGAGTTCGCGGACGCCTTCTCGGTCGGCGCCGGCGGTGCCCACGGGAGCGCCGGCGACTTCCTGTTCCACTGCCACCTCTTCCCACACTACGGCGAGGGGATGTGGGGCTCGATGCGCGTTCTCGACAAGGAACAACAGGGGCTGGCGAAACTGCCGAACAACGAACCGCCCATCCCGATGGACTCCGACATCCTCGGGTTCCCGGATTTCATCCCCGGCGAGTTCGGCGTCGCACCGCCCTTCCCGCCGTACGGCGCGGCGGGACTCGACGAGTTCCGCGACCCGACGCCTGAGGAGGAGGCCGCGCTCACCCGGAAAGGTCCCATCCTCCCCGGTGCGCCCTACGCGGACCCCTGTGAGCCGGACGTAGAGGACTTCGAGTCCGAGTACGAAGGCGAGAAGCGGGAGTACACCATCGTCGCGCTGCCCGCCGACGTCGTCTACAACGACGACGGCCACCACGACCCCGAGGGGAGGGTCTACGTCCTCGAGGAGGACGCCGAGAAGGTGCGCAACGGGGAGAAGAACCCCGAACCGCTGATGATCCGGGCGAACGTCGGCGACTGCGTCGAGATAACCCTCAAGAACGAGATCGAGGAGGACGTCATCTCGGTGCCGACCGTCGGCGAACCCGACAAGGGTGGTGGGAAGTCCAACCACATCCATTTCGTCTCCTACGACGTGCTCGGCTCGGACTCGCTGGCCAACGGGTTCAACTACAACCAGCAGTCGCTCCCCGACCAGGACATCCCCAGCCGCTGGTACGCCGACGAGGAAGGGACCATCTTCTTCCACGACCACATCACGGGAATCGAGAACGTCATGAACGGGACGTTCTGTGCGCTGGTCGTCGAGCCGCCCGAGTCGGAGTGGCGCGACCCCTACAGCGGGGAGCCCATCCGCAGCGGCACGCAGGCCATCATCGAGAACCCCAACGGGGACGACTTCCGTGAGTTCGGGCTGTTCTACCACGACTTCGCCCAGCTCCGACAGCGCAACGGCGAGTTCGTCAACCCCGACGAGGAACACGACGTGAACGCGGGCGTGGGGGCCATCAACTACCGCAACACGCCGTACTACACCCGCGCGGAGGGCGACCCGGCGTACGTCCACTCCTCGTACGTCCACGGCGACCCCGCGACGCCGAACCTGGAGGCCTACGACCACGACCCGTGTCGCATCCGCCTCCTGCACGCCGGCTACGAGGAACAACACAACTTCGGCATCCACGGCAGGGACTTCACCTCGGAGGGGCTGAACCCCGAGGACGCCGTCACCCAGACCATCGGCACCGCGGAGGCGTTCAACCTCGACATCCTCCCCGGGGAACTGGGTGAGGGGCTGGACGAGAACCCCGATGGACTCCCGGTCCACGACTTCGCGTACGGCTCGGCCGTCGTCGACGACCTCTGGGATGGGATGTGGGGCATCCACCGCGTCTTCGGCGCCGAGGTCGACCACCTCTTCCCGCTGCCCGACCGGGGTGCACCCGACGGGAAGCTCAGCGAGGCCCAACTGAAGGAGATGGGCCACCCGGCCCCGTTCTCGGACTTCGATTGGTCCGAGTACGGTTACGAGGCGACGCTCCTGTACGGGGAGGACGACGACCGGCACTACCCGCCGGACAAGGACGCCCGCAACAACGACAGCATCGAGGGGAACCCGCCGCCGCAGGCGCCCTCGCCGGGCGACCCGTGCCCGGACGACGCTCCGGTCAAGGAGTTCGACGTCTGTGCGCTCCAGACGACCATCAACTACAACGAGTACGGGGACCAGGACCCGCTGGGGACCGTCTTCGCGCTCAAGAGCCACGTCGAGGACATCCGCAACGGCGACCGGGAGGTGAACCCCCTGACCCTGTGGGCCAACCGGGGCGACTGCATCGAGCTCAACCTCACCAACTGCCTCGGGCAGGTGTTCTACCAGCTGGACCTGGTCGTCGGCGAACCCGAGGAGCGCCTCGGGGAGACCCCCGACGACTTCTACAGCACCGAGGGCCGACTCGTCCGCTTCGCACACGGCGACACCACCGACGAGCTCACGCGCCGGGGCTCCCCCGGCGCGCACGCGCTCGACGAGGAGTACGCCGAGTGCATCGACAGCGGGCACATCGAGGTCGAGGACGGCACCGCGTCGGTGACGTTCACCGTGAAGGACGGCTGTGAGCTCGAGCTCTCGCTCGCGGGCTACCTGAAGCCCGACGCGACGTTCGACCGCGACGAGGTCCAGGAGCTGTTCGAGGCCTCGACGGGGACGTTCGGCCCCGGTACCCACACCCTCGCGATCGACATCCCCGACCAGCGGCCGGTTCGGGCGGACAACGACCACGCCCACCCGCAGATGCGGACGAAAGAGGAGAACCTCGACATCGAGTGGGGGCGCTCCGAGCGCATCTCGCTGCACCCCTCTCGGATCCGGTACAACGTACTCGGCTCCGACGGGGCGACGACCGGCTTCAACTGGGACCAGACGGTCGCCCCCGGCGAGACCATCACCTACCGATGGTACGCCGAGGAGGACATCGGCAGCGTCCTGCTGTGGGACCACGCCGACATCCGCAGCAACCGACACCACGGTGCGTACGGTCAGATACTCGTCGAGGACGTCGACGCGGAGTTCGCCACCAACGAGACGGCGGAACCCCTCGTCCAGGGCCTCGCCAACACGGGGATGCTGACCGGCATGGACGAGGACGACCTGCGGGAGTTCGCGCTGCTCATGGCCGACTCCCAGTACATCGTCAACCCGACGACCGACACCTGCGTCGTCCCGCCGGGCTTCGCCGAGGCCGGCGAGGGCGTCGAGGAGGACCAGCCGTGTAACCAGATCCCGGACGACCCCGAGGACCAGGGGTACCCGGCCGTCAGCTACCGGTCGGAGCCGTTCATCCGGCGGTTCGACGAGGACCCGAACCAGCCGAAGGTGTACGACTCCGAGACCCACGGCGACCCGGCGACGCCGCTTCCGAAGGCGCTGCTCGGCGACCCAGTGTTGTTCCGCGTGAACAAGGGCGCCGACAAGGCTCGCGGGCTGTCGTTCCACCTCTCGGCCCACCAGTGGAACCGGCTCACCGAGGTCGAAGCCTCCGACAACATCGGGGTCGACGACCGCGCCTCCGTCGGGAAGTCCACCCGGGTCGACACCTTCGGCGGCGCCGGGGGGCTGGCCAACGCCACCGGGGACTTCATCTATCAGGAGATGAAACAACGCCGCCGCCTGGAAGGCGGCTTCTGGGGCATCTTCCGCGTCCGGAACTCCTTCGAGGAGTTCGACCAGCCCCTCCAGCCGCTCCCGGCGAACGCCGAGTCCGGCGGCATGAGACCCGAGGAACGCCCCGGGTGGACGGTCGCCCGCGCCGACCTGACCGGCAGCGGTACGGAGGACCTCGTCGTCGGCGTTCCCTCGAGCGATATCGGCGGAACGAACGCCGGTGCGGTGTACGTACTGTTCGACCAGGGCGACGAGCCCATCCCGGAACTGCTCAACGCCGACGTGGCGTTCGTCGGCCCCGACGCCGGAGCACAGCTAGGGTCGAACCTCGCGATGGGTTCGGACTCCGGCTCCGGTGGCGGTTCCGCCTCCGCCTCCGCCTCCGATTCCGGGAACGACTCGTCCAGCACCGACTCGAAGAACGGCTCCGAGCGGAGTCGGGCGCGGACGTTCTACCAGCTGGACCTGGTCGTCGGCGAACCCGAGGAGCGCCTCGGGGAGACC
>CAYYSW010000086.1:562-9742 GCA_964474395.1 uncultured Halobacteriales archaeon | reverse complement strand
AGGCGGCGACGCGCGAACTCGCCCGGGAGGTGGCCGATGCCCGGTGAGCGCGCGTCGAGGGGCGACCCCCCGCTGGACGTCGCGGCCTCGCTACGGGCGATGGACGCCGCGAGCCCGCTCGTCCACTCCATCACCAACGACGTGACGAAGAACGCGGTGGCGAACGTGGCCCTCCACTGGGGCGGCCTGCCGGTGATGGCCGACGACCGCCGCGAGGTGGCCGAGATGGTCGCCGGCGCGTCGGTCCTCCACCTGAACATGGGGTGGGTCAGCGAGGAGGGCGAGACGACGATGGTCGCGGCGGGGCGGGCCGCGAACGACCACGGCGTCCCGGTCGTCCTCGACCCGGTCGGCGCGGGCGCGACGCCGACCCGCGATGTGGTCGCAACGCGACTGCTCGAGGAGGTGGACCTGGCCGTCGTGAAGGGCAACTACGGGGAGGTGAGCGCGCTCGCGGGCGACGGCGGCGAGGTGCGTGGCGTCGAGTCGATGGGCGAGTACGCGGACATCGCGGCCTCCGCGCGCCGCCTCGCCCGCTCCTCGGGTGCCGTCGTCGTCGCCTCGGGCGAGCGCGACGTCGTCGCGTCGGGGGACGCCGCCTACACGGTCGACGGCGGCGACCCGCTCCTCGCGCAGGTCGTGGGGACCGGATGCCTGCTCGGCGCGAGCGTCGCGGCGTTCCGGGGAGCCGTCGCGGACTCCCTGCGGGCGAGCCTCGACGCCGCCGTCGCCTTCGGCCTCGCCGCCGAACGCGCCGCCGCGTCGGACGTCGCCGGTCCGGCCAGTTTCGAGGTGGCGCTTCTCGACAGCGTGGCCGGACTCGCCGCCGACCCCGACGGCCTCCCGCCGTCCGGAGACCTCGTCGACCGGGTCCGGCGGGTCGATTGACGCGACGGTGGCCGCCGCGGGGGAAAGGATGATTCGGCCCAGGCCCCTCCGTCGTCGTACGATGAGCACCGAGACCGACGGCCGATGGACGGCGGTCAGGATGCCTGACCTGCGCGGGCGGACCGCAGTAGTGACGGGCGCGAACAGCGGCCTCGGCTTCGAGGCGACGAAGGAACTGGCGCGGGCGGGCGCCCACGTCGTCATGGCCTGCCGACGGATGGCCCGCGCGGAGGACGCCCGCGAACGCGTCGAGCGGGCGGTCCGTGACCCCTCGCTCGCCGTGCGGGAACTGGACCTCGCGGACCTCGAGTCGGTCCGGTCGTTCGCCGAGGGGTTCGCCGACGACCACGACGAACTGCACGTCCTGTTGAACAACGCGGGCGTGATGGCGCCGCCGCGCCGCGAGACCGAGGACGGCTTCGAACTCCAGTTCGGTGTCAACCACCTCGGACACTTCGCGCTGACGGGCCGCCTGCTCGACTCCCTCCAGGCGGCCGACGGCGAGGCGCGTGTCGTGACGACCAGCAGCGGCGCCCACCGGATGGGACGTATCGACTTCGACGACCTCCAGAGCGAGCGGTCGTACGGTCGCTGGAAGGCCTACGGCCAGTCGAAGCTCGCGAACCTGCTGTTCACCTACGAGCTCCAACGGCGCCTCGAACGCGCGGCCCGCGAGGAGCCGTCGCTCGCGGGCGAGGTGAAGGCCGTCGCCGCCCACCCCGGCTGGGCGGCCACGGAGCTCCAGACCTCGGGTCCCACGATGGGCACCTCGGGGTCGCTCAGACGGCGGTTCATGGAGGCCGGCAACAAGCTGCTCGCACAGAGCGCTCGGATGGGTGCGCTCCCGCTCCTGTACGCCGCGGCCGGCGAGAACGTCGACGGCGGCGACTACATCGGGCCGGGCGGCCCCTTGGAGATGCGGGGCTACCCGGAGCACGTGGCGTCGAGCGAGCGCTCGCACGACCACCGGACGGCCCGTCGGCTCTGGGCGGTCTCGGAGGAACTGACGGGGGTCACGTACGACCTGCCCGCGACGGAGTGAGCAGTAGATAACTGTTCGACTGGTTCTACGAACGAGCGCCGGCAAATCGATAGCCCGTCGCCGAGATAGCGTCGTCGAAGTACTAGATGCTGTCGGAAACTGTGTTTTGCCAGAGTGAACCCGTCGAAAATATCGTAAAGACCGCTCGGACCGCGCTTTCAGGAGAGACCAACCGCTCACGGGGAGCCTTCGACCATCCGAACCTCGGTGATTGTCAGTCGGGTTCGAACAGACGTCTGGTACGACATCATCGCCGAGTGTGACGGGGTTGAACCTGCCGAGTCGTACGGTGCGTAGCAGCGCGTCGACGACCCACGTCTCGGAACGATGCGGAACTGTCTAGCGAAGATGGTGCAGTACGATCCCATCGAGGCGATCGAGCATGGTCGACAGCGGCGCTACCACTGCGTATAAGCGGAGGCGAGAGTCGTGTCTTTCAGTAGTTCGGGAGATTCAACTGTTAGACGTGTGCCGCGAGTGTATCAGCAGCGCTCTCGCCAGTTCGGTTCAGGAAGGTCGAACGAGACGCCCGTGAGGTCTTCGGAGACGTCCCAGAGACGGCGGGCGAGTGTCTCATCGTACGAACGGTCGCTCGACGGCTGGACCACCGGGTCGCCGTACATGTTCATGAAGCCGTCGGGGCCGACGTACTCGCCGCCATCGATACTCGGGTCGAGGGCAGCATAGAGCATCGACTCTGCGCCACGTTCGGCGCTCCGTACGATCACTGCGTTCAGGAGTCTCATCAGCATGAGGTCGGGGCGGAATCCGCCCTGTGTGGCGCTGTGGTCCAAGAGGTTCGTCTTGGATCCACCTGGGTGGCAGCCGAGGCTCTTCACGCTCGCCTTCGCCACGCGGAGTCGACGGTCGAGTTCGTACGCGAAGAGGAGGTTCGCGAGTTTCGACTGCCCGTACGCCCCCCACGCGCTGTACGACTCCTCCCCCTGGAGGTCCTCGAAGTCGATATCGCCGTTCTTGTGCCCGACGCTACTCTGCACGACGACACGGGACTCGCCCGTGGTCTGCCGTAAGACGGGGAGGAGGTGGGCGGTGAGCGCGAAGTGCCCGAGGTGGTTGACGCCGAACTGGTACTCGAATCCCTGTTTGGTCTCTCTGCGTGGGATTGCCATCACCCCCGCGTTGTTACAGAGTACGTCGAGCGCGTCGAACGTCGACGTGAACCACTCGGCAAACGCCGCGACCGAATCGAGGTCGGCGAGGTCAAGCTCGTGGACCGTCAGCGACGATCCCGAGACCTCGGTTTCGATTCGCCGTTTCGCGTTCTCGCCGCGCTCACTGCTCCGGCACGCCATCACGACGTGTGCACCCTTCTTGGCGAGACCCTTCGTCACCTCGAATCCGAGTCCGCTGTTCGCCCCCGTTACCACGGCCGTCCCGACAGCGGGCATCTCACCAGTGACGTCGTCGAGTGAATCGGTAGAATTGCTTCGTTCAGACATTGGCGATCGGGACGCAGAGAGAAGGAAAGTGGTGCGAGATTATATCAGCGACCATTTCATCGGATAACTGACACCCGTCCATGTTGGTGATGACTGAGATTCATGTGGATGCTACAATAGCGTTTGCCAGCAACTCGTTTGTTGATAGACCCACGCTCCCTGTCTAACGAACCCGGCAAACGACGAGGACGGGATGACTGCTATCCTGAGGAGTACAACTGGAAACCCGACTCGCTCTGTCAGAGCGGTGACGGTCGGCCAGCGAGCGTTGACTGGTCGACAAGCGGTACAGGCCGTTGAGCGTCTGGTTTGTAGAAATCCGAACGCCGAACTTCCGGAGCGAGCGGCCGCTCGGAAGCGGGGGAACGGGAGAACGGCGAGAATCGCGGTCTGAGCTCGGACGGGAAACGTTTTCCCCGGACCACACGGCCTTGTCGGCACCGCAGTCCGTCGACGTTAGTCGGGCTCGCACCGACGGTTGCCGATGTGGAATCGGCTTTAGCTGGCTTTCCACCAGCGTTGTCGACGTCCGTGGCGCGCAGTGTTCCCGAAGTCCGCTTACACGTACTCCGGTACTTGGCCTTCGCCTCCGACCACCATGGCGGTCGGACACTGGTCCGGTTCGGTCTTCCTACGAAACCGTGACCTCGACGTCGTTTCAACGGCGCCTCGGTTGTGGCTTCTATCACGACACGATACGGGGTACAGTACCGCCGTATCCCGCCGCGACGTCCGATATGCTCCCAGCGATTCCCGCTGGCACCCCCATCTACGGCACGTCCCAGCATAAACCTTTGGTATATGTTACCAATTGCCGCAGTACGGGCGGGAGACAGGTCTCCTTACGCGACGTTCCGCTCCGCGACCGTCCCCCCGCCCTCGAAGCGGTCGCTCGACAGCGCCCCGGCATCGACGAGCGACATCTCGCCGTCGCAGACGAGTTCGGCGACGAGTCGACCCGTCGCGGGGGCGTGCTGGAAGCCGTGGCCCGAGAAGCCGACGGCGTTGACGAACCCCGGCCTGCTCTCCTCGACGATAGGATGATGGTCGGGCGTGACGGCGTACAGCCCCGCCCACCCCCGCTTCAGTTCCGTCTCGGGGCCGAAGTACCCCGCCGTCTCCGCCGCGCGCTCGAGGGCCGTCGCCGCCCACTCTACGTCCATCGATTTCGTGTATCCGTCGGGGTCCTCCTCGGGGTCCCCGTCCGTCAGGTGCCCGCCGACGAGCGCGCTCCCCTGCCGTTCGGGCCGGAAGTACACCCCCGAGTCGAGGTCCACGGTCAGCGGGACCGACTCCGGGACGGGCGTCGCCGGGTCCGCGACGAGCACCTGGCGTCGCCGGGGCGAGACGGGGAGGTCGAGGCCCCCCATCGACGCCACCGATCCGGCCCACGGCCCGGCGGCGTTCACCACGAAGTCGGCGTCGGTGCGTCCCGCACCCGTCTCGACGCCGACGGCCGCCCCGTCGCGGAGTCTGACCCCCTCGACGGGCGTCTTCGTCCGTAGCTCGACGCCCGCCTCCAGGCAGGCGTCGGCGTACCCCTGCACGGCGAGATGCGGGTCGGCGAAGCCGTCCGTCGGGCAGTACGTCGCCGCCCGGTAGCGGTCGGCGTGGAGCTCCGGGCAGTGCTCGCGGGCCTCCCCGGGCGTGAGCAGTTCGCTCCCGATGCCGTACTCGCGCTGCATCGCCACCTGTTCCGCGAAGGGGGCGGCGGTCGCCTCCTCCCGGGCGAGAAAGAGGTAGCCCGGCCGTCGGTAGGCGATGTCCACCCCGAAGTCGTCCTCGAAGCGCTCCCAGACGTCGATGCTGGCCCGCGAGAGGGCGACGTTCACCGGCGTCGAGAACTGTCCGCGGATGCCGCCCACGGAGCGTTCGGTGCTCCCGCCGCCGAGCGACCCCTTCTCGCAGACGGTCACGTCGACGCCCCGCTCGGCGAGGGCGTGTGCGCTCGCGAGACCGACGATACCGCCACCCACGACGACGACCTTCATGATAGACGTTCTCACTCCGGGGGACAAAACCGCTCCGCCGTCGCCGGTCATATGTGCTTGGGACTCCGAGTTTCACGCAGCTATGAGTGATTCGCCCGGCGGCTATCGGCGGCACGGCGAGACGGGGACCGGCACTGGA
This sequence comes from uncultured Halobacteriales archaeon, assembly GCA_964474395.1. Taxonomy (GTDB): domain Archaea; phylum Halobacteriota; class Halobacteria; order Halobacteriales; family Haloarculaceae; genus Halomarina. The sequence goes on along the minus strand of CAYYSW010000086.1, from coordinate 4,222 downwards.
ACGGGGAACGTGGGTCGAATCGCCGGCATCGGGACGGGGCTCGTCGCGCTGAACGTCCTCCTGATGCTGGTGCTGTCGTACACGCCCGCGGTGTCCCTCGGACGGGTGCTGTTCTCGAGTTTCTTCCTCGGGGTCGCGGCGTTCGCCGTCTCGGTCGGTGGCGGCTACTGGCTGGCCGACCGGGGCATCCAGCGCGGCACCACGCCGCTCGCCGTCGCCGGGGTGGCGCTCACGCAGGCCGGCTACGGGCTGTTCGGCGCGACTGTGCTCTCGTACGCGTCGCCGGCGCTCCGGGCGCCCGCGCTCGGCGTCACCGCCGTCGTCACCGGCCTCATCACCGCCGTCATCACGGTCGTCGTCTACCGGACGGACCGCTCGTTCGCCGGCTGGGGGCGCTACGCCGGCGGCCTGTTTATCGCCGGCATCGCCGTCGGCGCCGCCGGCGTCTTCCTCGCGCCCGTCCTCGTGCTCGTCGCGGGCCTCCTGTTCTTCCTCGGGTTCGTCGTGGACCTCGTCTACGAGATCTGGGCCATCCGCGAGGGTCGCTACGGCACCCTCCGGAGCGCACTCGGCGTCTACATCGCCGTCATGGGCGTGTTCGTCCACGTCCTCCAGTGGGTCCTCCGGTCGCTGGCGGTCCTCGACCGGTAGCGTAGCTTCTTGTCCCCGCGCCCGCCTGAGTGGGTATGGTGCGTGTCCTCTCGGACGACGACGTCGCCGCGGTCCTCGACCTGCCCGACCTGCTCGACGTGCTCGCCGACGCGTTCGTCGCACAGGCCGAGGGGCGCGTCGAGCGCCCCGACCGGCCCCACTTCCCCGTCGGCGAGGGCATCGAGGACGGCCCGCTCGGGACGGGTCTGACGATGCCCGCCTACGTCCACGGCGACCCCTACTACGCCACGAAACTCGCCAGCGTCCACCCGGGGAACGCCGACCGCGACCTGCCGACGGTCAACGCACAGATCGCGCTCACGGACGCCGCGACCGGCCAGCCCGTGGCGTACATGGCCGGCACGCGCGTCACGAACGCCCGGACGGGCTGTATCGGGGGGCTCGCGGCCCGCGCGCTCGCGCCCGGCCCCGACCCGGTGGACCTCGGGGTCATCGGCGCGGGAACCCAGGCCCGCTGGCAGACCCGGGCGGTCGCCGCCGCCACCGACGAGGGGCGCGTGCGGGTCTACTCGCCGAGCGACTCCCGCGAGGCGTGTGCGGCCGACCTCCGGGCGGAACTGGACTGTCCCGTCGAGGCCGTCGCCTCGCCGGAGATGGCCGTCACGGACGCCTCGGTGGTCGTGACGGCGACGACGAGCACCGAACCGGTGTTCCCGGGCGAGGCGCTCGACCCCGACGCCCTCGTCGTCGCCGTCGGCGCCTACTCGGGGGAGATGCGCGAACTCGACGCGACGACCGTCGAACGGGCCGACCGCGTCTTCGCCGACGTCCCCGAGGAGGCGATCGAGACCGGCGACTTACGCGAGTCGGGGCTCGCCGTCGGAGACCTCGTCCCGCTCGGGGAGGCGCTGGCCGGGCGCGTCGGCCGCGAGGGGGCCGAACTCCTCGTCGTGGCCAGCGTGGGCAGCGCCGTCCTCGACGCGGCGGCCGCCTCGCACCTCTACGAGGCCGCCCACGCCGCCGGCCGCGGAACGGACCTGCCGCTCTGAGACGACGTTCCGAAGGAGTATGACACGGGACGGCAAGCGTCAGGGGGACGCCGTCCCGGGGTCGCGGTAGCAGGATGAGTTCGCGTCCGTCGGACACGTTCCCGCGACACTCGCCCTTTCGACCGGTCGGGCATAAACACCGGCGCGTGTTCTCGCCGGCGTGCACATCGTCCGCCCGGTGAGTGTCGCCCGTAGCGACACGGTTGGCGGGGAGCGGGCGGCGAGGCCCCGCTCGCGCCGAACGCTTAACCCACGTCGCGCCGACCCCCGTCCATGACAGGTCACGACGTGCCGACCGACCTCGTGTTGATGGTCTCGGACCACGACTCGCTCGACTCCATCGCCGACCAGGCGCGACTCGCGGAGGACCACGGCTTCGCGCGGGTCTCGGCCGGCGAGACCACCGGCTGGGACATGGTCTCGACGTTCGCCGTCGTCGGCGAGCGCACCGACGCCATCGGCATCTCGAACGACGTCCTCTCGCCGTTCGGGCGGGCGCCGACCGTCCTCGCACAGACCGCGCTGACGATGCACGAGGCGACCGGCGGGCGCTTCCGCCTCGGCCTCGGGACGAGTTCGCCCGCCATCGCCGAACGCTGGCACGGCGCCGAGTTCGACCGCCCGCTCCGCCGCCTCCGCGAGACCATCGATATCGTCCGCGAGGTGTACGAGGGGGGACGCGTCGAGTACGACGGCGACATCTACGAACTGGGCGGGCTCTCCTACGAGCGGGACGTCCCGGAGACCCCCCCGCCCATCGACGTCGCCGCCCTCGGCCCCAAGGCCGTCGAACTCGCGGGTCGCTTCGCCGACGGCTGGGTGCCACAGCTGTTCACGCCCGACGGACTCGACGACCGGATGGGGGACCTCGAACGCGGCGCGGACCTCGGGGACCGCGACCCCGACGACCTCAGGGTCGCCCCGCTCCTCCGGTGTTTCGCGAGCGAGGACCGGGAGCGCGCCCGCGAGGCCACCCGCTCGATGGTCGCCTTCCTGATGGGCGCCTACGGTCCCTTCTACGGGAAGTCGGTCGCACAGCAGGGCTACGAGGACGTCGTCGGCGAGATCCGGGACGCGTGGGAGGAGCGCGACACCGACGCCATGGCCGCCGCCCTCCCCGACGACCTGCTGGACGACCTCGCGGCCTGTGGCACCCCCGAGGAGGTCCACGAGCAGGTCGACCGCTTCGCCGACGTTGACGGGGTGAGCGCCGTCCGCGTCGGGTTCGTCCGCGGGATGAGCCAGGACGACAAGGAGGCGACGATGCGGGCGGTGATGGGCGCGCCCGACGAGTAAGCCGGCGCGCGGGCCGGGCGGGCGACTCGCCCTGCCACCCGACGACCGTCCACCCCACGGCTGGACGAACGGCTACTTCCCGCCCGCTGTCGTCGAGAAACTGGACGAACGACGCTACCCGATTCCTAGTATCCGATTACAGACTGCGCGGTCTTCACGAACCGGCGCCCGTTCCCGGACGTTTGGGAACGATTAGTGTTATACGCTCTCTCGAAACCTTTTCAGACAGGAATGCGCGAGAGAAGCAACCGAACGTCGAGAAAACGGCACGAGTTCGATACGACCGTGGCCACGGTGGGTGGGAGATGACGGAGTGGGTCTCGACGACGTGTATGCGCTGTGCGGTCGGCTGTGGCCACGCCCAGCGCGGCGTCGAGGACGGCTACGGCATCGACGCGGTCCGGGGCGACCCGACCCACCCCGTGAGCCGGGGGCTGGCCTGCGGGCGCGGCACCAGCGAGTCCGCCTCGCCGGCGGGCGAGTGGCTGACGAAACCGCTCGTCCGGCGGGGCGGCCGCCTCGTCCCGGCGACGTGGGAGGAGGCGCTCGACCGGGTGGAGGAGGGTTTCGGCGCCGCCATCGAGCGCTCGCCGGACGCACTCGCCATCTTGGGGAGCGGCCAGCAGACCAACGAGGCGGCCTACGCGCTGGGGAAACTCGCCCGCGGGGGCGTCGGCACACGGAACTACGACGCCAACACCAC
>CAYYSW010000086.1:0-552 GCA_964474395.1 uncultured Halobacteriales archaeon | reverse complement strand
GCATACTACGAGGCGTTCGGCAGCGACGCGCCGCCGCCGACGTACGACGACGTCCCCGATGCCGGGAGCCACGTCGTCTGGGGGGCCAACCCCGCCGTCGCCCACCCCGTGCTCTTCCGGTGGATACGCGAGAGCGCCGACGACGGCCGACTGGTCGTCGTGGACCCCGTCGGGACGGCGACGGCGTCGGAGGCCGACCGACACGTCGCCCTCTCGCCGGGGTCGGACCTCGCGCTCGCCCGGGCGGTCGTCGCCGTCGTCGTCGAACGCGACGACGTCGACGAGGCGTTCGTCGCGGCGAACACCGAGGGGTTCGACGACCTCCTGTCGTCGCTCCCCGACCCCGGGCGGGCGGCGAGCGAGGCCGGCGTCGGAATGGACGACGTCGCGGCCCTCGCGGACGCCCTCCGCGACCCGACGCTCGTCTACTGGGGCATGGGCGTCAACCAGAGCGTCCAGGGGACCGACACCTGCCGGGCGCTCGTGGACCTCTGTCTCGCCACGGGGAACCTGGGGCGCGGCGGCGGCCCGTTCTCGCTGACCGGGCAGGCC
>CAYYSW010000085.1:0-9770 GCA_964474395.1 uncultured Halobacteriales archaeon | reverse complement strand
TCAGGCAGGCCCTGCAGGCCTGGGAGTTCGACGGATGAGGGGCATCGAACTCACCCCGGAACACCCGACCGAGCGCATCGCGGACCTCGCGGTCCGGGCCGAGGACGCGGGCTTCGACACCGTGTTCGCGACCTGCCACTACAACAACCGCGACCCGCTGGTCGCACTGACGCGCGTCGCGGACGCTACCGATTCGGTCCGCCTCGGCCCGGGCGTCGCCAACCCCTACGAGACCCACCCCGTCAGGCTGGCCTCGCAGGTGGCCACCATCGACGAGGCCAGCGGCGGCCGGGCGGTGTTCGGTATCGGGCCGGGCGACCCCTCGACGCTGCGCAACCTCGGCATCGACCGCGAGAAGGGACTGAGCGCGACGCTGGAAGCGTTCAAGGTCGCACAGGACCTCTGGGCCGGCGAGCGCGTCTCCCACGAGGGGACCTTCGAGGCGACCGACGCGGGCCTGAACTACGACCCGCCGAGCGGCGACGCCATCCCGGTGTACGTCGGCGGCGAGGGGCCCCACATGTGTCGGATGGCCGCGAAACACGCCGACGGCCTCCTGTTCAACGGGTCGCACCCCGACGACCTCGAGTGGGCGCGCGGGCAGGTCGAACGGGGGCTCGACGAGCGACCCGACGACCGCGGGGCGTTCGATCTCGCGGCGTACGCGAGCGTCAGCGTCGCCGAGGACGCCGACGAAGCCCGGGAGGCCGCCCGTCCCCCGGCGGCGTTCATCGCGGCGGGGGCGGCCCCACCGGTACTCGACAGGCACGACATCGACCGCGGGGCGGCCGAGGCCATCGGCGAGGCCATCAGCGCCGGCGAGTTCTCCGACGCCTTCGAGCGGGTCACGCCCCCGATGCTGGAGGCGTTCTGTGCGACGGGAACCCGGGAGGACGTGGCCGAACGGCTCTCGGCCATCCTCGACCACGCCGACAGCGTGGTGGTGGGGTCGCCGCTCGGGCCCGACCTGGAGGAGGCGGTGGACCTCGCGGCGCGTGCGCTGGACGACGCGGGCGCGACGTGAAAACGGGGGGTCTCTACTGACCGCGGTACTTCTCCTCGCGGCGCTCGCGGGTGCCCTTGCCCGGCGTCGGGAGGTTGCCGGCGGGACGGACGAGCGCGCCGAAGGCGAGGTAGCCGAAGACGACGACGGAGACGGTGACGAAGATCGCCCCCGAGACGAGGAGGATACTCTGCATCACGCTTCCCGCCGCGATGTCGGCGAAGTTCACGACGAGGTCCACCACGCTCCGGAGCAACTCCACGGGCAAGCTCTGCATATCCCACGCTACACGCGCGCCGGTACTTGTGTGTGTCCGTCCGTCACGGCTATACGTCGCGCCCCGCGAGTGTGGACGATGAGTCGCGACCGATCGCTCGACGACTTCCTCGCGGGCGACGAGGCGGACGGCGACGAGCGGGAGTCTCCGGAGCGCGCCGACCCGACCCCGACGAGCGGGGACGCCGGGGCCGATGACGACCCCGATGCTGACGCCGCCGCGGACACCGACGACGCCCGAACCGACGGTGCCGACGCGGCGGAGGGTGCGGCGTCCGGCCTCGCCGTCCGTCCCGCCGAGTCGACGATGGACTGGACGCCCGGCGGCGCGCCCTGCGAGGTCTGCGGCGCGTCCGTCGAACGCCGCTGGCGCGACGACGGACGGCTGGTCTGTGGCGACTGCAAGGCGTGGTGAGGCGTTCTCGAGATTATCGTTCTCACACCGTACGAGAACCCAGCAGAGTTACTTGTCCGCGGGCCCTGTTGCTCGTGTGAGAGAGTGCCACACGAGAGGGAACCGACAGAAGAGATATACGGCTCTCCCGAGCATCCTGTACCGATGAGTGACAATCTCTCTGCCGAGGCAGACGGGGACGTCGACACCGCCGACGTCCGGGCGGCGGGTGACCTCGCCCGGCGCGTCACCGAGAACGTCGAGCAGGTCATCGTCGGCCACCACGAGGTCGTCGAACACCTCGTCACGGCAGTGCTCGCCCGCGGCCACGTCCTGCTGGAGGACGTCCCAGGCGTCGGAAAGACGATGCTCGCCCGTGCGGTCGCCCGCTCCGTGGACTGCTCGTTCAAACGCGTCCAGTTCACCCCCGACCTCCTCCCGACGGACGTCACCGGCGTCAACGTGTTCAACCAGAAGACCCGGGAGTTCGACTTCCGTCCCGGCCCGGTCTTCGCGAACGTCGTGCTGGCCGACGAGATCAACCGCGCTCCCCCGAAGACCCAGTCCGCCCTCCTCGAAGCCATGGAGGAAGAACAGGTCACCGTCGACGGGACGACCCGGCGTGTCCCGGACCCCTTCACCGTCATCGCGACGCAGAACTCCGTCGAGCGCGACCGGACCTACGAACTCCCCGCGGCGGAACTCGACCGCTTCACGAAGAAACTCCACCTCGGGTACCCGGATGAGGCCGACGAGTCGCGGGTGCTCGCGAACGTCGTCGGCGAACACCCAATCGAGTCGCTCGAACCCGTGACGACGGCCGCCGACCTCGTGGAGGCCCGCACGGTGGTCGCGAACGTCCGCGTTGAGGACGCCGTCCGGGAGTACGTCACCCGCCTGGCCCGCTACACCCGCGAACACGCCCAGCTCGGCGTCAGCCCGCGGGGGTCCATCGCCCTCCTCCGGGCGGCACAGGCGCGTGCCGCCCTCGACGGACGCGACTACGTCGTCCCCGACGACGTCCAGCGCGAGGCCGTCGTGACACTCGCCCACCGCATCCGGCCGTCGGCGGGCGGCGACGACTCCGCCCGCGACCTCGTCGAGCGGGCCCTCGACACCATCGACGTATGATGCTCACAGCGCGCGGCGCCGTCGTCACCGTCGCCGCGCTGGGCGCGTTCGCCGTCGGTGCCGTCTTCGGCCAACCGGGGCTCAACGCCGTCGCCGCCCCCGCCATCATCGGCCTGCTGGTCGGGTTCGTGCAGGTGTGGCGCGCCGACCGCCCCCGCGTCGAGCGCATCCTCCCCGGCCCGGGGTTCCCCGGGGACACGCGGACGATGTGCCTCGACGTGGACGCCTCCGGGCCCACGACGCTCCGTGACCGCCTCGGGGCGGGACTGCGACCCCGCACGCACGTCGCCACCCTCGGCGGTGGCGGCCGCGTCGAGTACGACCTCGAACTCGCCCGGCGCGGCGTCCACGAGGTCGGCCCGACGACCGTGACGGTCCGGGACGCCCTCGGACTCGTCACCCACGACTACACCTACCGGGACACCGACGACCTGCTGGTGTACCCGGCGGTCGAACCGGTCACGGCGGGCGGCGTGTTCGCCGGCCTCGTCGAGCGCTCGGGGTCGCCCGAACGATCCGCGTTCGACAGCCTCCGCGAGTACGTCCCCGGCGACGCCCTCCGGGACGTCCACTGGAAGTCGAGTGCGAAGCGCGACGGCCTCGTCGTCATGGAGTTCGCCGCCGAGGACGAGGGGGCGGTCAGCGTCGTCGCGGAGGCGACCGCCGACCCCGACGGGGCGAACGCCGACGCGATGGCGGCGGCCGCCGCGAGCGTCGTAGCCCACCTCCTCGACGCAGGCGTGGAAGTGGAGCTGGTCGCCCCCGGCGGCCGACTCGACGCCGGCCTCGGGGAGCGCCAGCGGCGGGCGGCCTTCGAACTCCTCGCGCGCACCCCGCCGGGTCGCGTCGAGACGGAGGCCCTCGAACGCGCCGACGTCCGCATCAGGGCAGACGACGGGGCGACCGTCGAGGTCGGCGACCGGCGCGTTCCCTTCGAGCGGCTCGTCGAGGACGACGTCGGGTTCGCCCGCCGCGGGAGGGAGGGGGTGGCCGCATGAGTGCGACGGACCGCCTCGCCGGGTCCGTCCGGTCGCTCGGCCCGCGGGCGGTCACCGCGGGCGCGCTCGCCGCCCTGACGGCGACGTACCTCTCGGTGCTCTACCGCGTCGTGGACGTGGCCGGGGACCCGGCGCTGTTCGCCGCCGTCGTCGTCGGGGCGTTCGCGGCGGGCGTCGTCCTCGGGCGCGTCCTCCCGGAGGCGCTCTCCCTCCCGCTGACCGTCGCCGTCGCCGCCGGCGGGGCGGTGCTCTACCTGCCGACGGTGCCCGACGGCTGGGAGCTGCTCGGCCGGTTCGACGTGCTCCTGGCCGACGTCGTTGCCCTGCTGACCGGGCTGAGCATCCTCAGAATCATCAACGCGGGGGTGTGGGCGACGTCGTTCGCCCCGGTGCCGGTCTTCCTCTCGTGGTATCTCGCGGCCCGCAAGCGCTACTCGCTCGCGGCGGCCGTCGGGACGGCCGCGCTCGTCTTCTTCATCCTCACTGGCGACATGAGCGCGCGGACGGCGCTGTTCGGCGTCATCGCGGCGGCGGCCGCGGTGGGCGTCGGCGACGTCGACCGGCGGGGCGGCAGCCTCGTCGACGCCGACGGGGTGGCCGTCGTCGTCGCCGCCATGGTCGTCCTGACGGCGTCGGTGACGCTCGTGCCGGCCGGCGCGGGCCAGCCGCTGTTGAACACCGGCGGCGGGAGCGCGGACACCGTCGAGGCCAGCCTCACGGGCACGGACGGCGAACTGTCCATCCAGGGCCCCATCAGCCTCAGCCCGGAGGTGCGCTTCCGCGTCGAGAGCGACGAGGGGCGCTACTGGAAGGTCGGGTCGTACGACCGCTACAGCGGCGACGGCTGGGTCCGGACGGCGGCAGTCGACTCCTTCGACGGGCAGTCCGGCCCGCCCGGCGACACCCGGCCGGTCAGGCAGCGTTTCGACGTCGAGAGCCGGACGAGCGTGATGCCGGCGGCCTGGAAGCCCGTCGCGGTCGACGGCTACTCGGCCAGCGTCACCGGGTTCGGGGACCTCCAGCCCGCGAGCCCGATGGCCGAGGGCGACGACTACGAGGTGCTGAGCCGGGTGTCGAACGCCCGACCCGCCCAGCTGCGCGCGGCCGGCGACGACTACGACGCCATCGACGCCGAGCGCTACACGCAACTGCCCTCCAGTACGCCCGACTCGCTGGGGGAGTTCACGACCACGCTGACCTCGAACGCGGACAACGCCTACGACACGGCGCGAATCATCGAGGTCTACCTCGAGGACGAAAAGGAGTACTCGCTCGACGTCGACCGCCCGGGCGGGGACGTCGCCAGTTCGTTCCTCTTCGAGATGGAGGCGGGCTACTGCACGTACTTCGCGACGACGATGGTGACGATGCTGCGCTCGCAGGGCGTCCCCGCCCGCGTGAGCGTCGGCTACACGACCGGCCAGCAGGTCGGCGCGAACGAGTGGGTCGTCCGCGGACTGGACGCCCACATGTGGGTCGAGGTGTACTTCCCGGGACACGGCTGGCAGCAGTTCGATCCGACGCCCGCCGGTCCCCGACAGGCCGCAGAACAGCAGTCACTGGAGGATGCCCGCAACGAGGGCGACCCGGACGTCGACGTGCCGGGGTCGACGCCGACGCCCACCCCGACGCCCGAACCGACGCCGAACGGGACCGACGCGGACACGACGGACACGAACGGGACCGACGCCAACACGACGAACGGGAGCGACGGGGGCGTCGGGCCCGCGACGCCGCCGACGGGTCCCGAACTGGGTGACGGCGCGGTCGGCGGGAGCGACGGGGACGGCGGAGAGGACGGCGGCTTCCAGTTGACCTTCCCCTCGCGCGAGGAGGCGGCCCTCGGGTTCGTCGTCCTGCTGGGCGTCGCGGCCGCCGTCCGGCGGACCGGCGCCGGCCAGCGCGCCTACCGCGAGGTGTGGCTCCGCCGCCAGCCGCGGACCGACTCCCCGGCCCGCGACGTCGAGGCGGCCTTCGAGCGCATGGAGTACCTCCTCGGGCGCCACCGGCGCGCCCGCGACCCGGGCGAGACGCCCCGGCGGTACCTCCGGTCGCTCGGCGACCCCGACGCGCGACGGGTCGGCGAACTGTACGAGAAGGCGGTGTACGCCGGGCGGGCGACCCGCGCGGACGCCGACGAGGCGTGCGCGCTGGTCGACGACCTGGTGGAGAAGTACGCCCGGTTCTGACCGGGTCGGCTACCCGCCCGACGCCTCTCGATTCCGACTCCCGACAACGTTTAATAGGGTCATCGAGTAGTCCCACGTTGTAATGTCGGAAGTCTGCTCGACGTGTGGATTGCCCCAGGAACTCTGCGTCTGCGAGGACGTCGCCAAGGAGTCCCAGGAGATACACATCCGCATCGACGAGCGCCGATACGGGAAGGAGGTAACGGTCATCGACGGGTTCGACCCGCGCGACGTGGACATGGACTCGCTGTCCTCGGACCTGAAGTCCAAGTTCGCCTGCGGGGGCACCGTCGAGGACGGGGCCATCGAACTCCAGGGTAACCACCGGGGTCGCGTGGAGGACTTCCTCCGCGACAAGGGCTTCAACGTCGCCTGACCGTCTGACTTCCACTTCTCGTATTTCCTCTCCTCCGAGCCAGCGGCATCACCGGGTCCCGACCATCAGAACGGCGCGTCCGGTCCCTCGCTGCCGCCGTCGGTCTCCGCCTCCGCCCCGTCGCCGCTTCCGCTCTCGAAGCCGTACTCCCAGCCCCGCAGCCCCTCGCGGAGGCTCTCGACTCTCGCCCCACCCGCCCCCTCGTAGGACTTGATGAGGCGGGCGGCCTGGATGGAGGACTCGCCCATCGGACAGATGGTGACGACACGCTCCGCGCCGTCGAGCTCCTCGACGCGCTGTGGGAGCTCCGCGAAGGGGATGTTCTCGCTGCCGGGGATGTGCCCGCGCTCGTAGGCCGCCGGCGAGCGGATGTCCACCAGCCGCACGTCCGCGTCCTCGTCGATGAGCGCCTTCAGTTCCTCGACGCTTATCTCGTCGTCCATACCGCTACCTGCCGGTCGCGACTCATAAACCCTCCATCCGCTCGCCGACTGGAACTAGAGATGCCCCGCGTCCCGCGCGACGAGGAGGGGCGTGAGCAACCAGCCCACTGTCGGCGATTCGCGGGCCCGTTCGAGGGCGTCCTCGACGGCCACGCGCCGGACGGTGATGTCGGTCTCTCCGGGGTCGAGGGCCTGTTCGCCGCGGTCGAGGTCCCGCGCGAGGACGACGTGCTTCCGGTTGCGTTCCCAGCCGGTGGCGTGGTACGAACTGAGCGTCTCCAGTTCGCCCGCGATGTGACCCGTCTCCTCTTCGAGTTCGCGGGCCGCCGCCCGCTCGGGGGCCTCCTCGGCCTCGCACTTCCCCGACGGACACTCGAGGAACGTCCCGCGGAGCCGCGGCCGGTACTGTTCGACGAGGATGAGGTCCCCGTCGTCGGTGAGCGCGACCACACAGACGTCGTCGCTCTGGTCGAGCCAGAAGTACTCGCCTACGGTACCGTCGGGACGTTCGACGACGTCCGCGCGGACCCGGAAGTACGGGTTCCCGTACTCGACGCGGGACCCGACGACCGGCCAGTCGGTCATCCCTACAGCAGGCCCTCGCGGTCGGCCAGCATGACGCCCTCGATGGTGGCGTCGTTCGACGGTTCCTCGCGGGCCCGCTCGTAGGCGTCCGCGACCGGTATCCGGCGCACCTCGATGAACTCGTTGGAGTCGAGTTCGCGTTCGGCCGGCGAGAGGTCCGTGGCGACGACGTGCCCGCGGCGGTGGCGCAGGACGCCCGTCGACACCCAGAAGTCCTCGACGAAGACGGTCGTCTCGGGGTGGCGCCCGGTCTCCTCTTCGAGTTCCCGGGCCGCCGCCGACTCGTAGGCCGCGGGGGCGATGTCGCCGCCGAGTTCGCCCGTCGGGGAGTCCACGTCCTCTACGATTCCGGCCGGCAGCTCCAGGCAGAGTTCGCGGATGGCCGGGCGGTACTGCTCGACCATCACGAGGTGGTCGTCCTCGCGGGCGACGACGACCACCGCGGGCGGCAGCTCCGCCCAGTAGTACTTCTTCTCCGTGCCGTCGGGCTGTCTGAGCAGGTCGTACCCGCCCGTGTACCACCCGGTCTCGTACTCCGCGACGGTCTCGACGCGCTCCCAGTCTTCAGGAACCATTCGGTGTCTCACCCCCACGGACGAGTTCGAGTCGGTAGACGGTGTCGTTCGTCCGGACGAACGCCGTCGTCCCGTCGACGGCTCCGGCGTCCGCGCCCGACCCGTCCCGGTCGCGCTGTTCGAGGGCGTCGAGTTCGTCGAACGGCGAGTGGCTGAACGCCTCCTTGAACCCGACCGGCCCGTCGTAGTACGCCTCCGAGCGCCCCGTCTCGATGGCCCGCGTCATGTAGGGGAAGCGCCGCTCGGAGAGGTTCCCGACGTCCACGGCCGTCCGGTTGCCGTCTTCGACCTGCGTGGCGGTGAGGTAGTACGGCTCGCCCGACCCGAGCAGGCTCGGGAGCGCCCCCAGCGCGAGCAGGAGGACGAGCACCGCGAGGATGCCCAGTAGGAAATTGCGCGTGACGGTCCGCATCTACTCCTCCAGGTGGGGTCGGTAGAACCGCCCGAAGGCGATGCGCCGCAGGGTGCCGACGGCCGCCTCCTCCTCCTGTTGGAACGTGGCGGCGACGACGGTCGAGTCGAGGGCGACGGGGTGCCAGACGACGTTGTCCACCGCCTCGCTGCCCTCGACGTGTCGCTCGTAGTCGGGGTGGTCGTCGCACCACGCCTCGAACTCCTCGTCGGTGCCGACGTGGACCCGCAGGAGGGAGGCGAAGGTGGCGTCGCGGGCCGTCTCGATCACCTCGCCGGTGACGCGCTCGGCGTACTCCTCGCGGTCGAAGTCCATCCGCTTCGTGGCCTCCCGGACGACGGTCTGTGCGGCGGGCCCGGCCGCCTCGTACTGCTCGCGTGCCGCCTCGGGGGTCTCGGGGGTGAACAGCCCCTCGGTGTGCATACTCGGGGCTACGGGGGGCCGGTAGTTAGTCCCCGTGAAAGGGGCGCGTCACTCCTCCTCGTCGGCCTCGCTCCTCGAGCCGGCGGGCTCGCTCTCCGAGCCGGCGGGCTCGCTTTCCCCCTCCTCCGGTTCCAGCATCGCCTCGGTGAGTTCGCGGGCCTCCTCCATGATGGCCTCCGCCTCGTCGTCCAGCGCCGCCGGCTGTCGCCCCGGCGGCTGCAGGCGTCCCGACCGGGGGGTGTCCTAGAACAGTTTCCCCGAGCGCTCGTGGTCGTGCTGGTGTTCGCCCGCCTCGTTGACGGTGTCCTCGAACACCTGCGGGAACTCCTCCTCGCGGGCGTGTTTCACGACCTCCTCGGCGAGTTCGGCCTCGCCGCGCTCGCTCCACCCGGGGACGTTCTCGTCCAGCCAGGACTCGTGGTCGTCGCTCCGGATGAGCGCGGTGAACGCCATGTGGTTGGCGAGATGCGTCGCGTCCGCCTGTGGCGTCGAACAGACCGGACAGGCGTATCCCATACCCGACGAATCGACCGCCAGCGGGAAAGCGATGGCGCTGTCGGGATGGGTCTGTGATGAACAACCATGCTCATTGACGACGGGGCGATGTGTTAATATAGCATATATGGATTAATACTATATGTATCAGCGGAATAGCGGTTCACATGACACCGCTGCGGGCCACGCAGGGGACGAATCGCACGCGACCGACCGCCGACGCGAACGGGGGGTGGCACTGAGATGGCGACGGCCCCCGAGACGGCCGAGCGACCCGAGGAGGCCGACGCCGAACCCGAATCGGCCGTCGCGACCGCCCGCCGCCAGCTGGAGCGGGCCGCCGCGCACCTCGACATCGACGGCAACGTCGTCGAGCGCCTGAAACACCCCCGGCGCGTCGAGCGCGTCTCGCTGCCACTCGAACGCGACGACGGGTCGGTGACCGTCTACACGGGCTATCGCGCCCAGCA
>CAYYSW010000084.1:0-9806 GCA_964474395.1 uncultured Halobacteriales archaeon | reverse complement strand
CCTCGGGAACGGCGACTGCGCCCGGCCGTCGCGGTTCGACGTGAGGGCGTAGACGCCGCCGCCGGGCCCCTGCAGGACGCGCCGGACCCGCCCCAGCTCCCGTTCGAGCATCTGGTGAGCGGTCGCCACGTACGTGTCGTCGAGCCAGTCGTCGTCGTAGCGTACCCCCTCGCCGTCCGCCGGCGGTAGCTCCGCGCCGGGGCGGGTGAGCGTCACCGAGATTATCTGTTCGGAGATGAGCCCGCCCGTCAGGAAGCGGTTGTGCCACTCCGGTATCGCCTCGCCGGTGTAGAACACCGACCCAGAGGGCGCCCACGTCTCGTCGGGCCCCGTGTTGACCAGCGGGCGGCGGAAGTCGGTCCCCTCGTAGCCCGACTCGTCGCGGGCCGCCGGCCACCCGTAGTTCGCGCCGGCTTCGAGGAGGTTGACCTCGTCGCGGCCCGTCGGGCCGTGTTCGTTGAGCACGGCCGCCCCGTCGGGCAGGAAGGAGAGCCCCTGCGGGTTGCGGTGCCCGAGGGTGTAGACCCGGGGGTCGGCACCCTCGATGGAGGGGTTGTCGGGGGAGGGGTCGCCCTCGGGGGTGAGTCGGAGCACCTTCCCCGCGAGCGACCGGAGGTCCTGTGCCCGGTCCTCGACCTTCCCGTCACCGGTGGGCACCCAGAGCGCCCCGTCCGGGCCGAAGGTGATGTCCCCACCGTTGTGGATGACCCCGCCGGGGATGCCGTCGACGACGACCTCCGCCGTCGCGGCGGGGTCGTCCGCGCCGACGTCGTAGCTGACGACGCGGTTGACCCACGCCCCGCTCTGCTTGGTCGTGTAGTAGAGGTAGAGGCGGTCGGCCTCGTCGGGGTGGAACGCCAGTCCGAGGGCGCCCGCGTTCGCGATGGTGTGGACGTCCTCCGGCGCCAGTACCTCGGTCACGCCGCCGTCGCCGCCGGCGCGCACCACCGACCCGCCCCGCTGGGAGACGTATATCGACCCGTCGTCGGCGAAGGCGGCGTCCCACGGTATCTCGAGGTTCTTCACGAGGACCTCGCTCGTGACGTCGGCGGCCAGCGGCGACCCGGCGGCCGGCTGCCAGCCCTGCGGGTCCTCGGGCGTCTCCGTCGGTGTACTCGACTGGGGGTCGCCGCCGAGACATCCGGCGACGCCGAGTGTGGCAGCGGCGGCGAGCATCCGCCGTCGCGGCAAGGAGGGCTTCTCGTCGCTCATCGACTGGACGTTCCTCCGTGAGACCTATAAGATTTCTGTCAATTATGAATGTATTGAAAACGTACAATTGTTATAGTTGATATGACGCCGGGGCGGTGACATCCCATCGCACCAGACGATTCATGGGCCCGCACGACCTCCCTCCGGGTATGAGCGAATCCGAGGCGGCGGTCCAGGAGTTCATCCGGAAGGCCGACGAGGTGTTCCACGAGTACGAACGCGGCTACATGGACGCGGACGCGGCCATGAACGCCATGGAACTGTACATCGACGAACTGAAAGAAGAGACGCAGTAGTCCGAGTCCCTGCGGAGTGAGAGCAACCCACATAGTCGCGGGCGTCGTAGGCCGTCCATGGACGTCTTCCTCGTCGACGGCGCCCGGACGCCCCACGGCGCCCTGCTGGGGTCGCTCGCGGACCTGACGGCGGTCGAACTCGGGACGGCCGCCCTCGACGGCCTGCTGGACCGGGTCCCCATCGCCCCCGAAGCGGTCGAGTGGGTCGCCCTCGGCAACGCCATCCAGGCCGGATTGGGGCAGGTCCCCGGCCGGCAGGCCGTCGTCGCCTCCCGCCTCCCCGAGACGACGCCCGCCACGACGGTCAACGAGGCGTCGGGGTCGGGGGTCCGGGCCATCGCCCTCGCGGCCGACCGCATCGCCGCCGGACGGGCCGACGTGGCCGTCGCCGGCGGCATGGAGTCGATGACGAACGCCCCCTTCCTCGTCCCGGACCACCGCAAGGGGCGGCGCCACGGCGACGGCCGACTCGTCGATTCGATGGTCCGGGACGCCCTCTGGGACGAGAGCTACGACGCCCACATGGGCGAACTCACCGAGGCGCTGGTCGACCGCGAGGGCATCTCCCGGGAGCGACAGGACGAGTACGCACTGGCGAGCAACGAGCGGGCGCTGGCGGCCGTCGAATCCGGGCGGTTCGACGAGGAGACGGTCGCGGTCGAGACGCGGGGCGGACCCGTCGAGACCGACGAGGGGCCACGCGAGACGACCCTGGAGCGACTGGGCGACCTGCCGGCGGCGTTCGGCGGGACCATCACGGCGGGCAACGCCTCGAAGCTGAGCGACGGCGCGGGGGTCGTCCTGCTCGCGTCGGGGGACGCCGTCGAGCACCACGACCTCGACCCGATGGCGCGCGTCGTGGACTACGCGGTGGTCTACCGCGACCCGAAGTGGTTCAACGACGCCGTCCCGGACGCCGTCGAGGCGCTCCTCTCGAAGGCCGGCCTCGACGTGGCCGACGTGGACCTGTACGAACTCAACGAGGCGTTCGCCGCTCAGATGGTGTACGCGAGCGACAGGTTGGGCATCCCCGCGGACCGCCTGAACACGCGCGGCGGGGCCGTCGCCTTCGGTCACCCCATCGGCGCCAGCGGCGGGATGCTCGCGACGTCATTGGCCTACGCGATGCGCGAGGACGGCGCACGCTACGGGACGGTCGGCATGAGCATCGGCGGCGGCGGGGGCATCATGCTCCTGCTCGAACGGGCCTGAGCTCAGTCGTCGGTGTCCTCGACGTCCAGTCCGGCCTCCGGGTCGGTGCCGTCCCACGGGTCCATCAGGTAGGTGTCGAACAGGTGGCCGACGGCGAAGATGGCGAGGGGCAGGACGACCATCGCGACGAGGGCGGCGAGGAAGGAGCCGACCCCGTCCGGGAGCACGAGCGAGGCCGGGAACACGAGGGCGGGGGGAATCGTCGGCATCGTCACACGGTGACGGTACGCACCGGAGCGGGATGAGTGTGCGGTCGGCGCACATCAAGGGTTATACCCCATCGAACCGGGGTAGGGGTATGACCGGCTTCTCACGGCGGATCGAGGAGATATCCATCAGCGGCATCCGGAAGGTGTTCGAGGCGGCGGGCGAGGACGCCATCAACCTCGGCCTCGGGCAGCCCGACTTCCCGACGCCGGCCCACGCGAAGCGGGCGGCCATCGACGCCATCGAGTCGGGTCGTGCCGACGGCTACACCTCGAACAAGGGGACCCGGGAGCTCCGCGAGGCCATCGCCGCGAAACACGAGCGGGACAACGGCTTCTCGGTGGACCCCGAACACGTCGTCGCCACCGCGGGCGGCAGCGAGGCCCTCCACATCGCGATGGAGGCACACGTCGAGGACGGCCAGGAGGTACTCTTCCCTGACCCCGGATTCGTCTCCTACGACGCCCTGACGCGGCTCGCGGGCGGGACGCCCAAACCGGTCGGGTTGCGCGAGGACCTGACGATGGACCCCGCCGCCGTGGAGGACGCCATCACCGAGGACACCGCCGCGTTCGTCGTCAACTCCCCGTCGAACCCCACCGGCGCCGTCCAGTCCGAGGCCGACATGCGCGAGTTCGCCCGCATCGCCGACGAACACGACGTGCTCTGCATCTCCGACGAGGTGTACGAGCGCATCACGTTCGGCCGTGACCACCACTCCCCGATGAAGTTCGCCGACTCGGACAACGTCGTCGTCGTCAACGCCTGTTCGAAGACCTACTCGATGACCGGGTGGCGACTCGGGTGGGTGACCGGAAGCGAGCGGCGCGTCGAACGGATGCTCCGCGCCCATCAGTACGTCCAGGCGTGTGCCAGCGCCCCCTCGCAGTTCGCGGCCGAGGCCGCCCTCTCCGGCCCGCAGGACGTCGTCGGGCAGATGGTCGAGACCTTCGAGGAGCGTCGCGACATCCTGCTCGACGGTCTCTCGGAGATGGGACTGGAGACGCCCACGCCGCAGGGCGCGTTCTACGCGATGCCCCGCGTCCCCGAGGGGTGGGTCGACGAGGTCATCGAACGCGGCGTCGTCGTCGTCCCCGGCGACGCCTTCGGCGAGGGCGGCACGGGCCACGCCCGCATCTCCTACGCCGCCAGCACCGAGCAGTTGCGCGAGGCCGTCGACGTCATGGCCGAGGCCACTGACGCGGTCCGCTGAAGGCGAGCGCGAGGGGCGCCCGGACCCTCACCTCCCACCTCGCCGAGACGGTGCTCGACGAGCGCAACCGGGCCTGACCTCGCCGTGCGACCCCTCGTCACACCACCCTGACACTTTTTACCCCTTCCGCCTGTCGAACCGAGTGAGGACAATGATTCCCGTCACCCGACTCGACTGACCGGTCCCCGCCGGTGTCTCGTCCAGCGGACGAGTCCTCACCGTGCCGGGACCACCGTCTCGGCACACGTCCGCGGATTCTGCCGAGTGCCGCATCGCATCCGAGTGCCCCCAGTCCCCCACACGAATGCACTCATCCCGTACCCGCAGTCGTCGCACCGACACCGAACCTACCGCCCTCGACGCGGACAACCCCCGAACCGGCCATCCCGGTGCCCGCCGCGTCCCCGCCGACAACCGGTCGCTGTTCGCCACCCTGTCGATGGTGTTGCTCGGTCCCCTGGCGGTCGCCGCCGTCAGCGCACCGCTCGCGACCCTCGCGGCGCTGGTCGTGCTGGCCGCACTGGGCGCGCTGGTCCGCCGGACCGCCCGGCGGGTCGCCGGTCGGCACACCTCACTCGCCGTCCCCGGCCTCGGCCTGCGCGTCGACGTCGCCGTCGCCGAACGGTAGACGGCCCGTCGCCCCCCGCGACCTCGGTGGCACCGTCCTAGCCTCCTATGCGGGGAGCGCGATTCGCCGGACGCCGCGGCGTCGATGTGGTCTTTATGTGTCACTCGCGACTACACGACGGTATGGCAATCGCCCAGGAGGGGAGCGGCGTCCGCCCCGCGGTGGCGGCGCTTGCTTCACAGGTCCACCCCGTGTTCATGCTCCCCCCGCTCGTCGCATCGTGGTTCGGCGGTATCGTCGCCGGACTCGACGCGATGTCCGTCGGCGCACTCCACGTCGTGGCCGTCTTCGCCGCGGTGTACACCGCCCACGTGAAGGACGGCTACGTCGACTTCCACGTCCGCGGCGAGGACGAGAGCCACCCCATGACCGTCTGGGGGTGTCGCCTCGCACTCGGTGCCGCCACGCTCTTGTTCGGGGTCTGCCTGCTCGGCCTCGGCCTCGCGGTCGGCCCCGGCGCGGTGCTCGTGACGCTGCCGACGTGGGTCCTCGGCTACTTCCACGCCCCGCAGGGGGACATGAACCCCGTCACCGTGACAATGGGCTACCCGCTCGGCATCGCACTCGCCCTCGTCGGCGGCGCGTACGTGCAAGCCGGGAGCGTCGTCGACTCCTCGCTGGCGTTCGCGGCGGTGTTCCTCGTCGTGTTGACGGGCATCAAGATCGTCGACGACGCACAGGACTACCACTACGACCGGAGCATCGGCAAGCGGACCGTCGTCGTCGCGCTCGGGCCTGGGCGCGCCATCGAGGGGGCGTACGCGCTCATGCTCGTCGGGCTGGTGACCGTCGTCTGGTTCACCGTCGACGGCGTCTTCCCCCCGTCGGCCGTGTTCGCGGCCCTCGTCCTCGGGGGTGTCGTCGCGCTCACCGTCTACGCCGACGCCACGCTGTCGACGATGCTGCTCGTCCGCGGGACCTACCTCTTCTTCGCGGTGCTCATCGCGGCGGTCTGGTACCGGCCGCTCGCGGGCGTGGCCCTCCCCGACATTGGGGTGCTGGGTCCCTACACGTATCTCGCGACCGAGGTCCTCTTCGGCGCCGTCGCGTTCGTCCTCCTGCGCCGGGCCGGGGCCCTCCACCGCGCCGCGCGGACGGTCCTCGCGCTGTACCCCGTCGCGTACCTCTGGGACTGGTACACCCTCGAAGTCGGCGTGTTCGCCGTCGAACTCAGGACCGGCATCGACCTCTTCGGGATACCGATGGAAGAACACCTGTTCATGCTGGTCGTCCCCGCATTCGTCATCGCGGTCCACGAGACGGTCCACCGGAGCCTCCCGCTCGACGAGGCGGGCCGTATCAAAGTCGAGTCCGACGGGGATTGAGCCCCCAAACGACGTTCTCCGGTGTTTCCACGGTGTGGTTCCGCTCGTTTCGGACGTCTACTGCTGTGGGCGGTCCCGACAGGTCCGCAGTTCCGCGAGCAACAGGTCGATACGCTCGTGGAAGTGCGCCGCGTCGTCCTCGCTGACGAGGGCCGACGCGCGCATCGCGTCCACCTCGCCGTGGAGGGTCCGTTCCGCGTAGTCGAGTTCGTTCATGGGTACTCGCATGTGACGACCGGAGGGCGATGCCGGGCAAGAAGGTATCCCGGATTCCGTCCCGAGAGGGACCCAAATCTCGGTTTCTGGCTCTCGAGGGAGTATCTACGACACGACGACAGTTCTTCCGACAGGAACTGTCGGGTTCTGGACACCCCTGCCCCGAGAGCGACCGTGACCCCGTCCGGGGAACTTTTCACGGCCCCCCCGGGACCCCCGGGTATGTCCGACTGGTTCGACGACCGGGAGGCCCTCGCCGCGCAGTACGCCGACGCCTCCAACCTCGACAACCGCGTCGCCCTCCACGAGCGGTTCTCGACGGCCGACGTGGACCTCCACCCGTGGCTGTTCGAGCGCATGGACCTCCCGGCCGACGCCCGCATCCTCACCCTCGGCGGCGGGCCGGGGGACGTCTGGGCGGCCGTCCCCGACCGGATCCCCCCCGGATGGTCGGTGTTCCACACGGACGCCTCGCCGGGGATGGTCGAGGAGGCCCGCGGGGTCCTCGACGACGCGGCCGGCGAGTTCGGCTTCGGCGTCGTCGACGCCGCCTCGCTCCCCTTCCGGTCCGACGCCTTCGACGCCGTCACCGCAAACCATATGCTGTACCACGTCCCCGAACGACGGCGCGCCCTCCGGGAGATACGGCGTGTCCTCCGTCCCGGCGGGGAACTGTACGCGACCACGAACGGCGAGCGGGCGCTGACGGAGGTGTACGAGGTGGCCGAGGCGGTCCACGGCTCCCCCCTCGAACGGATCGACGGGTTCCGACTGGGGAACGGCCGCGGACAACTGGCGGCCGTCTTCGACGCCGTCACGCTCCACCGCCACGAGAACGCCCTCGCCGTCACCGAGGTGGAACCGCTCGTCGGCTACGTCCTCTCGCGCGAGGAGTTCGGTCCCGGGGACGCGCCCGACCTCCACGAGGCGTTCGCCGCGCGCTTCGAGGAGGGAGTGTTCCACGTCGAGAAGGACACCGGCGTCCTCGTCGCGCGGAAGGGGGGTCGATGAGCGCCCCGACGCTCCCCGACGGCGACGTCTTCGGGATGGACACCGCCGACGTCGTCCGGGCGATGGAGTCGGCCCTCCGGGAACACGCCGCCGGAACCCTCCTCGCGCCGCCGCGCTGGTCGCTCGACGTTCCGAACGGGGCGCTCGTGTTCACCGCGGGCGCCGCGCTCGACCGCGGCGTCATGGGGTTCAGGGTCTACGAGACGCTCGGGGCCGGCGAGGGCCACACGGGCCTCGTCGCCGTCTTCGACAGCGACACCGGCGCCTATCGGGGGCAGTGTCTCGGTCACGCCGTCGGCCTCCTGCGGACGGGCGGTATCGGCGGCGTCGCGGTCGACCACCTCGCGCCCGCCGACGCGACGACGGTGGGCGTCCTCGGGTCCGGCCCGCAGGCCCGGTCGCAACTGGAGGCCGCCTGTGCGGTCCGGGACGTCGAGGCGGCGCTGGTGTACTCGCCGACCCGCGAGCACCGCGAGGCCTTCGCTACGACGCTGCGCGACTCGACCGGCGTGCCCGTCGAGGCGGTCGGGAGCGCCGAGGCGGCCGTCCGCGACTGCGAGGTGCTCGTCTGTGCGACCGACAGCGGGACGCCCGTCTTCGACCTCGACTGGCTGGCACCGGGCGCCCACGTCACCACTCTCGGCCCGAAGACCGTCGACGCGCACGAACTCCCCCGCGCGGTCGTCGACCGCGCCGACCGCGTCGTCACGGATTCGCTCGCACAGGTCGGGGACGGCGACGGGGAGTTCCTCCTCGCCGACCCCCGCGAGCGGCTGGTCGAACTCGGCGCCGTCGTCGCCGGCGACGAACCGGGGCGGACGAGCGACGGGGACCTGACGGTGTTCTGTTCGGTGGGGCTCGCCGGCACCGAGGTCGTCCCCGCGGACGTCGCCCTCGGCAGGACGCCCTGACGACGTCGGGGTGGGGCTTCATGGCCCGCCCGCGAGTAGGCCCGCCCGATGACCGACGATACGGACGACACGGCCACCGGCGAGACGGCGATAGACGTGGGTATCTGTGAACGCGTCGCGAGCGAGGAAGGCGTCGACGGCGACGACCTCGCGGCCGCCCTGACGGTCGTCTCCGCGGACCTGCACGACGACCACTCGCGCTTCGAGCGCGAGTACGACCACACGACCGTCGAGGGGACGCGCGTCTACTTCGTCGACCCCGAGGAGTGGGGCGACGTCGGCGACCGGCTCGACCTCGACGACGCGATGCTCGGGGCGGTCCGGACGGCCCACGAGGAGCAGGCCCAGCGGTTGCTCTCGGACGCGACGGCCGCCCACCGCGAGCAGCTGGCGGAGGGGACGGCCGTCGTCGTCGGCGTCGACACCGCAGAGGAGATGGTCTGAACCCGGTCAGGACGCCGTACTGACGATCTTCACCACGTCGCCCTCCTCGAGTTCGTACGAATCCGAGATGCGGCGGTTCTCCCGCGCGTTCACGGCGTGGAGGTAGCCGTCGCCGATGTCGGAGTGGACGGCGTACGCGAGGTCCTTCGGCGTCGACCCGCGCGGCAGGAGGAAGGCGTCGGGGAGGACGTTCCCCTGGCCGTCGGTCCACTTCCCCTCGTTCTGGACGGGGTAGGCGGTGACGTGGTCGAGGAAGTCGTAGACTGCGGTGTCGAGGGCCTCCTGTACCCCGGTCCCGTCCCAGGTGTCCATCACGTCGCGGATGCGTTCGAGACCGGCCGCCTGCTTCTCGGAGACGTCGCCGATGACGGTGAAGTCGGGGTCGCCGGGGTCGTAGTCGACGACGCCGCCCGTCGCGGCCTGCCGGAGGGCGAGTTCCCCCTCCGCGGTGGCCGGGACGACCACCTCGGCTGCCTCCCGGAGGCGGTCGAGGTTCTCCGCGCTCGCGGCGTCGGCCTTGTTCGCGACGACGATGATGGGCTTCGAGCGCTCTCGCAGGTCGCGCGCGAGCCGTTCGCGGTCCTCGTCGGTCCACTGCTTGGGGTCGGTGGGGTACTCGACGGTCCGGAGGGTGGCGGCCACGTCGGCGTCGCTCGCGCCGATGCCGGTGAGCATCTCGGTGAGGGCGTCCTCGAGGTCGAAGTTCGGCGACCGGGACTGGCGCTCGACGGACTCCCAGTTCCGCTCGACGATGCCCGCCATCCAGAGGTCCATCTCCTCCTCGATGAAGTCGACGTCCCGGACGGGGTCGTAGCTGCCCGGCTCGACGGGTTCGCCCTCGGCGTTCGTCCCCCCGGAGGCGTCTACGACGTTCAGGATGACGTCGGCGTTCGAGAGGGCGTCGAGGAACTGGTTGCCGAGGCCGCGGCCCTCGTGGGCGCCGGGGACCAGCCCGGCGACGTCCAGCAGTTCGATGGGGACGTAGCGCTTCCCGTCCGCGCAGTGTTCGTCGCCGCAGCGTTCCTCGCGGTCGAGACAGGGACACTCCGTCCGGACGTGGCTCACCCCCCGGTTGGGGTCGATGGTCGTGAAGGGGTAGTTGCCGATGTCCACGTCCGCGAGCGTCGCGGC
>CAYYSW010000083.1:9077-9901 GCA_964474395.1 uncultured Halobacteriales archaeon | reverse complement strand
AACAGTGTTGGTTGCGGGACCGACTCCGTCAGACGAATGTCTGACGACTGTCGGTCAGAGATGACAGCGCAGTTAAACGACCGGCGTTGCCGGGAACGTGACGTCCCGGACTCCCCTGTCGGCGGTCGGCCGGGTGAGCGACCGAAGTAGGAAGTCGTCCGTTAGAACTATCTACACGGTAACTGTAGCAGAACTATGGGCCACCTCGACGACGTCACCGCCGACGACCTCCGAACGGCACTCGACGAGGCGGAGGGGAAGAAGCCGACGCTGCGCCTCGTCACGGCCATCGCCTACAAGCACGGCGTCACGCAGACCGAACTGGCCGAGTGGCTCGGCGTCGAACGCCGGACGGTGTACAACTGGCTCACGCGCTTCGAGGACGCGCCGCCGGCGGAGGCGACCCTCGACGCCGACCGGCCGGGCCGCCCTCGCAAACTCGACGCCGACCAGCGCGTGCGCCTGGAGACGACCCTTCACGACCCGCCGACCGAAGCGGGGTACGACGCCGAGTGGTGGACCCCGGCGCTCGTCCGACGACACGTCGAGACGACGTTCGGGGTGGACTACTCGATACCGAGCTGTCGCCGTCTGATGAAGGAGGCGGGGCTTCGCTTCGAGTCGGGACCGTCGGGAGCGTCGGAGAGTAGCGAGGGACGCGGCGGCCGCTGGGTCGTCGACTACGCGGGGGACGGGTCGTAGCGCTACGGGGTTCCGTCTGACGAAGTCGGGAACTATTTTCTGACGTTTATCGCTCCTCGGAACGCGTCGCCCGACCGGATGAGTCGGGTGTCGGTCCGTACATGTCACCGGGTGACACGTCC
>CAYYSW010000083.1:0-9067 GCA_964474395.1 uncultured Halobacteriales archaeon | reverse complement strand
CCGGGCCGATGGTCGTCATCCCCCCGAGACGAACGCGACGACCACCAGAAGCGCCAACAAGGCCGGACCCACGGGTATGACGGCCGCACCGAGCAGCAGGCCGTCACCCCATCGAGCGCGTCGGTCGCCGGTCCGTACGTGTCATCGGGTGACACGTCCGGTCCGAAAACACTGTCGGCGCGACTGGGCACAAGCGATTTACAGTCGGTCGGAGTGATTGGAACCATGACCGACACCCGCCGTAGGAGGGCCGTAGAACTCGCGGCAGCCCCGTTCGCGCTCGCGGGACTCGCCGCCGTCGAGTACCTCTCGTATCGCTCGCTGAAACGGTACGGCGAGGGTATCGACGGCATTCCCACCCTCGCTTGGGAGGAGTTCCCCGAGGTGCCCCGGTCGCTGCTGGACAAGCTCACCAGTTTCGATGCGGAACTGGGGTGGTGCCCACAGCCGAACGTGACGAAACAGAAGGACACCGGCGACCACCTCCCCGGCGAGGAGGTCAAGAACGTCGTCGAGTACTCCACCGACGAGTACGGGAGCCGGGTGTGTCTCCCCCACGACCGGTCGGCCGACGAGGAGGGGAGCGTCTCGACGTACGGCGACTCCTACTGCTTCTGCCGGGGGGTCGGTGACGACGAGACCTTCCAGCACTTCCTCTCGGAGCGGCGGGGCACGCACGTCCGGAACTACGGCGCCGGGAACTACGGCTTCGACCAGGCGCTCCTCCGCCTGAAGCGCCAGTACGACGACGACCCGACGGACCACGTCTGCATGGTCGTCACCGCCTCCTCCATCGCTCGCATCCTCAGCGTCTGGAAGCACTACCAGGAGTTCGGCAACGTCCTCGCGGTGAAGCCGCGCTACCGGCTGGACGACGGGTCGCTTCGCTACGTCGAGAGCCCCGTCGACGAGAAGGAGGACCTGCTGGACCTCGAATCGGACGCCGACTACCTCCGGACCCACGACCACCACTACGACCCGTGGTTCCTCGACCACCTCGCGGAGTTCCCGTACGCCGGCGAACTCCTCTCGGACCCCGACCGCGTCCGGTACGTGGCCTACTCGGCGCTGGCCGACGTCGAGTCGCGTCTCGGCGCCTCGATTCCCGGCATCGACGTCGCGACCCGGCTCTCGCGGACGGAGACGCGCCTCGAACAGGAGAAGTCCACCTACCACGACCGCCTCTACGACACCGAGGCCGACCTCTTCCGCGCGCTGGTCGGCGAGTTCGTCGACTTCGCCGAGAAAAAGGAGTTCACGCCGGTGTTCGTGATGGTCCAGCAGTTGCGCTACGCTGCCTACGAGGCGGACCACGGCCCCGTCTACGGCGACTTCGTCGAACGACTCGACGACGAGTTCGACGACCTCGTGACCGTCGACATCGGCGAGCGCCTCGACGACGGGGGCGACGTCGAGTCGCTGTACGTCCGCGCCGGCGAGGGCGGCCACTACAGCGCGGCGACCAACGAACGCATCGCCGAAATCCTCGACGAAGAGGTCCTGCCGACGAGCTGACCGCACCGTTACACCGTTAGGGCTGTAATCGAACGATGCTCGGGGCTCGCTTCGTCGCGTGCGTTCGAGCATGCGAAACGGTTAACTATCCAAACGGTGGATGGGGAGAACGACCATGGACACGGACCCCGGGGACGGACGGCGCGTCACGACAGTGGAGACGTCGCTCGACATCGTCGAGGCGCTCTGGGCGGCCGAGCGTGCCACGCTCGGGGAGCTCGCGAGGGACCTCGGACTCGCGAAGAGCACCGTCCACCGTCACCTCCTGACGCTCCGCCACCGGGGGTACGTCGTCCGGGACGACGACGTGTACCGGCTGAGCCTCCGCTTTCTCGACATCGGACGCTGGACGCAGACCCACGAACGCGCGTACGTCCTCGCCGAGTCGAAGGTCGCACAGCTGGCCGAGCGGACCGACGAGCGGGCACAGTTCATCGTCGAGGAGAACGGCCGGACCGTCTACGTCCACATGGAGTCGGGCGAACACGCCGTCCGGACGGACACGCACGTGGGAAAACACGCCGCCATCCACGCCAGCGCCGGCGGGCTCGCCATCCTCGCACACACCGACCGCGACCGGGTCGAGGAGATCATCGACCAGCGGGGGCTCGAACGGTTCACCCCCCACACCCTCGATACCCCCGAGGCCCTGTTCGAGGAGCTCGAATCGGTACGCGACCGGGGGTACAGTATCAACGACCAGGGCCACATCGAGGGGCTCCGGGCCATCGGCGCGCCCGTGATAGGGCCGGAAGAACAGGTGATCGGCGCGCTGAGCATCTCGGGTCCGACGAACCGGATGCGCGGCGAGTGGTTCGAGGAGACGCTCCCACAGCTCCTCCTCGGGTCCACAAACGAACTGGAACTCAGGATCGCCTACTGAGAGAGGCCGTTCCGTGTCTTCGAACGGTAGCGGGAACGAAGGTGAGAACGTGACGGAAGAAGACGGGAGACCGACCGGTCAGTCGGTGACGGCCCGGGTGCTCGACCCGGACCGTGAGAGGTAGACCATCCCGCCGAGGAGCGCGACCATGAGGGCGGCCTGTGCCATGAACGGGACGAACAGGATTGCACCGCCGAGGGCGAGCAGCCCGACCCGGACCGGCATCGAGATGGGTTCGCTCAGCCGGCCGGCGATGCTCGCGCTGATGGCGACGAACCCGACGAGGACGATGGCGAAGGAGACGAGCGTCATCGGGCTCGGGTTGAGCAGCGCGCTGTTGTAGATGAACGTGAAGGGGAGGACGAACATCGGGAACCCGAGCTTCAGGGCCTCGATGGCCGTCTCGGTGTACCCGGAGCCCGCGATTCCCTGCGCGATGACCACCGACAGCGCGATGGGCGGCGTGATGTTCGAGACGATGGCGAAGTAGAACACGAAGAAGTGCCCCGCGAGGGGGTCGAGTCCCGCCTCCAGCAGCGAGGGGGCGACGAGGATGGCCACCAGCATGTACGCCGCCGTCGTCGACATCCCCATCCCGAAGGCGATGGACGCCAGCATCGCCAGCACGAGCAGGAACGGCAGGTTCCCGCCGGCCAGCAGGATGATCTGCGTCGAGAGCTGCTGGGCGAAGCCCGTGACGACCAGCGCGCGGATGACGATGCCGAGGCTGGCGAGCAGGATGGTGATGTTGACCGTCGTCTCGGCGCCGCGCAGGAACCCCTCCAGCGTCTCGCGGCCGAACGTCCTGATTCCGTCCACCGGGTCCATCCCGTCCCGCTGGATGTCGATGACCTGCCGGACGAACCGGAGGGCGATGAGCGTCACGATGCTCCAGAAGCCGGCCAGCATCGGGTCGGCCTGCACCCAGACGAGCCAGTAGAGCAACACGGCGAACATGCCGATGTACTCGTAGTGGCCGAGGATGCCCACGACGCGTTCACCGACCCCGCGCGTCTCGGTGACCTCTATCTTCTGCTGGGTCATGGTCCGCCGGGAGTTGAGCGAGATGGAGACGGCGACGGTGAGGAAGAACAGCGCGGCGGGCGCGATGGCCGCGATGATGATCTCGGAGTACGTCGGGTCGATGAGCTCGGCCATCAGGAACGCGCCGGCACCCATGATGGGCGGGAGGATCTGCCCCCCACAGGAGGCCACCGACTCGATGGCGGCGGCGAGCTTCGCCGAGTAGCCGTTCTCCTTCATCAGCGGGATGGTGAACGCGCCCGTCGTGGCCGTATTCGCCGCCGTCGACCCGTTGATCGAACCCATGAACGCGCTGGCGGCGACGGCCACCTGTCCGATCTCGATGCGGTCGTTCGAGGCGGCGACGCGGGTGACGCCCTTGATGAACGTCGCCATGCCGCCGTACTTCTCCATGACGCCCGCGAGGATGAGGAAGATGACGACCCACGTCGCGGAGATCTGGAGGAGGGTGCCGAGCAGCCCCTGGAACTCGACGGTGTTCATCGTCACGATGCGGTTCGGGCTCAGCCCCCGGTGGTTGAAGATGCCGGGCATCAGCGGTCCGAAGTACGAGTAGACCAGCCCGAAGACGGCGATGGCGGTGATGAGCCGTGACACCGACACCAGCGCGACGAGCACGAGCACGATGAGCAACGCCCCCATCGTGATGTCGGTGCTGGTGTACCCGCCGGCTCGTACGACGAGCGCATCGTAGTTGCTCCCCATGTAGTAGAGCGGGACCACCGAGACCACGGCGTAGGCGGCATAGCCCGCCGAGAGGAGCTTCCCGCGGAGCGTCTCCCGGTCGGTGGCGACGAGCCGGAAGAGCCCCCACAGCGAGAGCACGAGCGCGAGGTGGACGATGCCGTGCTGGCTCCGGGGGAGTTCGGCCGCGTAGCCGTACCACATGTGGTAGACGAAGAAGACCGTCGCGAGGCCGTAGACGAGGAGTTCGAGGGGCCCCTTCGAGAAAACGGAGGTGTCGTAGGTCGATTCGAAGCGTTCGTCGATGCGCCGCTCGATGTCCTCGAGCGTCTTGATGCTACTGTCGTCCGTATCGGGTTGGTGACTCATTATGTCCTTGTCCTTCGGAACGGCTGGCGGCCGGGGACCTTACTCCGCCTCGGGCGGCGCCGTCAGGTCGTAGTCGCTCCAGATGCCGGCCTCCTTGTAGTAGTTGTACGCCCCGAGGTGGACCGGGACGTCGGGGTGGATGGTTCCGAGGAACGCGTCGGGGTCGGGGAAGAAGCCCATAATCTCGTCCTGGTCGACGAGTTCCTCGCCGTGTTCGTGTGAGAGTCGGGCTATCTCGTAGACGATCTCCGGGTCGCGTTCGGCCAGCGTGTTCCAGAGGTACGTGAGCGTGAAGCCGTCGATCTTCGAGGAGTGGTTCTCGGAGATGGCCCCGCCGTCGATCTGGACGTACGAACTGTACGAGAGGTCGGACTTGATGGCCTCCTGTGTCGCCGAGGAGAGCCCGAGCGGGGTCCAGTCGACCGTCGAGTCGATCTCCTGGAACCAGCCCTGCGGGATGGTCCCGTTCGTCGCCCACGTGAACGCCGCGTCGACCCGGCCGCCGCGGAGGGCCGAGGGGATGTCGGCGAAGGCCATGTAGCGTGCGTCGACGTTGTCGAGGCCGACCTCCTGGTCGACGACCCACTCGGCGGCCGGCCGGGTCGCCGACCCCGGCGAGGAGATGGCGATGGCGGAGCCTTCGAGGTCGGACCAGCCCTCGACGCCCGCCTCGGCGTTGGCGAGCGCGAAGTTGTAGAAGCTCATGTACCCGCGTACCTGTCGGATGGAGTCGAAGTTCTGCAGCGGGTTGTCGCTGAACGACCCCTTGTCGGGGGAGTTCGAGAGGAGCTGTGTCGTCGTCCCGCCGATCTCGACTTCCTTGTTGTCTATCATTCGGTACGTCGCCGAGGTGCCGGGCGTGACGACGGCCTCGAGGTCGATGGTCTCCGTGAGACCCTCGCGTTGCAGGTACTGCGCGAACGTCGACCCGATACGGAACGACGACGACCCCTCCGAGGACGTCCCGAGCGTCCACGTGGTCGCGCCGCCCCCGCCGCCGGAGTTGTTCCCGGAGCCGTTGCCACCACCGCCGCCGCCCGAATCACCCTCCCCGAGCGACTGGTCGCCGGCACATCCGGCGAGCCCTGCGAGCCCTGCTGCACCCGTGACACCGAGGAACGTACGACGGTCCATGCTACTGCCAGTATCTCTACTCATAACGCTGGGGCAAGGTATGGAAACATATATCATAAAGGTTCTGTTAGGCGTTAGTATGCCACAGGGATACAGCCGCACGTCGCTAGACGAGGGAGCGGTCAACCCCGAGAAACCGGGGCGTCGGTGGGAAGTGTCGCCCGTTCTGGGGGTCGAGGGGTTCAACTACAACGTCGCCGTCCTGGAGGCGGGCGAACGGCTCTCCCAGAACGCCTACCACTACCACGAGAACCAGGCGGAGTTCTTCCACGTCATCGAGGGGCGGTGTCGCGTCGAGGTGGACGATGACTCCTTCGACGTCGAACGCGACGACGTCATCAACTTCGAGGCCGGGGTGAACCACCTCCTGCACAACCCCTTCGAGTCCGACTGCCGGCTGGTCGCCATCGGCTTCCCACAGGAGGGTCGGTACCCCGTCCACCAGGTACAGTCCTTCGAGGACCTCCTCGCCGAGCGCTACCCGGACGGTGACACGGCGACGCCGAGCGAGGTGGTCTGAGTGCGCGCGGCCCGCTACCACGAGCACGGCGAGCCGTCGGTGCTGACTGTCGAGGACGTCGACCGCCCGTCGCCGGGGGCAGACGAGGTCCTCGTCGAGGTCCGGGCGGCCGGCGTCAACCCCATCGACACGTACATCGTGGCCGGGAACGTGCCGCCGGCGTACGGCCTACCCGGGCAGGCGGGGTCGGACCTCGCCGGCGTCGTCGCCGAGACGGGGAGCGACGTGGAGGGGTTCGCCGCCGGCGACCACGTCTACGCGACGGCGCTCGGCCTGTTCGAACCCGGCAGCCTCGCGGAGTACGTCGCGGTCCCGGCGGACGTCCTCGCCGGCCTTCCCGAATCCGTTCCGTTCGACGAGGGGGCGGCCGCGGCCATGGCGTTCGCGACGGCGTGGCTCGGGCTCGTCGACCGCGGGGACCTCACGCTCGGCGAGACGTGTCTCGTCTCCGGGGCCGCCGGCGGGGTCGGGCACGCCGGGGTGCAGGTCGCCCGCGAGGCGGGGGCCACCGTCGTCGCCCTCGCCCGGGGAGAGGGGGACGAACGCGACCGCCTCCACGAACTGGGCGCGGACGCGGTGGTCGATTACCGGGCCGACGACCTCGCCGCCGAGGTCGAGGCGGCCGTCGGCGGCATCGACGTCGCGCTCGAATCCCACGCCGACGCGAACCTCCTGCCGGAGATCGAGGCCGTCCGCCGCGGCGGGCGAGTCGTAATCATCGGCGAGGACGATCGCATCGCCCTCGATTCGGGCCCGGCCATGACCGCGAAGCAGGCCGACCTCGACGTTCGGTTCACCTCGCTCGCGGCGTCCCGGGGCGAGCAGCGACGGCTCCTCGAATCGGCCGCCGCCTTCCTCGGCGACGGCACCTTCGAGGCGCACGTCGACAGCCGGTTCCCGCTGTCGGACGTGACGGCGGCCTACGAACGCCTCGCGGAGTCCGGGCGCCGTGGTCGGGTCGTCGTCGAACTCGACTGACCGTCGCCCGGATGGAAACCACTATTATCCCGAGTCCACGAACACGACTCCATGAGACGAGATAGCAAGATACTCGAGGGAGTCACGGTGCTCGACCTCTCGACGTTCGTCACCGGCGGGTTTTGTTCGGCGATGCTGGCCAACCAGGGTGCGGACGTCATCAAGGTCGAACGACCGGGGGTCGGCGACGACAACCGCCACTCGGGACCGCCGTTCATCGAGGGGGAGTCGCCGTACTTCTGGACAATCAACTACGGGAAGCGGAGCGTCGAGTTGAACCTGAAGAAGGAGGAGGGGCGGGAGGCGCTCTACGACCTCGCCTCGGAGGCGGACGTGTTCATCCAGAACTATCGGCCAGGTACCGCCGAGCGTCTCGACGTGGACTACGACACCATCCGCGAGTACAATGACGACATCGTCTACCTCGCCATCTCCGCGTTCGGGCAGACTGGACCGTGGCGCGAGCGTCCCGGCTACGACCTGCTCATCCAGGGGATGAGCGGCATCATGGACGTGACCGGACCGGAGGGCGGCGACCCCGTGAAGGTCGGCCTCCCCATGACGGACCTCATTACCGCGATGTGGGGGGCCTTCGGGACGGTCAACGCCCTCTACCGCCGCGAGAAGACCGGCGAGGGCGAGTACATGGACCTCGGGATGCTCGAATCGGCGCTCCCGTGGCTCACCAAGCAGGCCGGGAAGGTGTTCGCCGGCGAGTCCACCCAGCGCATGGGGACGAAGGACCCCGTGCTCGCGCCGTACCAGACCTTCGAGACGAAGGACGGCTACATCAACCTCGCCTGCCTGAACCAGAAGCTCTGGCGCGGGCTCTGTGAAGGCATCGACCGGCCGGACCTCTTCGCCGACGAGCGCTTCGAGACCAACGGCGACCGGGTCGAGCACATGGACGAACTGGAGGCCGAACTCGAATCGACGCTCTCCGAACGGACCACCGAGGAGTGGATGGAGATCCTCGCCGAGGACGTGGGTATCCCCGCGGGGCCGGTGTACGACGTCGAGGAAGCACTGGACAACCCGCAGGTCCGGGCCCGCGACGCGGTGACGGAGGTCGAACACCCCGAACTCGGCACGATTCCGGTCATCGAACACCCCGTGAAGTACGGCGAGGCCGACAGCGGCTTCGAGTCGCCGCCGCCGCTCCTCGGCGAACACAACCGCGAGGTGTTCCGCGACCTCGGGTACTCCGAGGAGCAACTCGACACGCTGGAGGAGGCCGGCGTCTTCGGGGACTGAGGCCGTCCCTCGCTCGGGCGGGTCCGCGTGCCGGCGCGCCGGTTCCCCACCGGAGACGGACACACCGGAAGGACAGAGAAGCCGAGTGGAGTTCCTTCACAAATACCGACATAGAACTGCAGAACTGGACACACAGCCGACTGTGTTGGGAGTAGGAGATACGAGCCGAGCGGAACGCTCCGAATCCCTGCCTGTTCTCGATAAACGGCGAGGAGTTCACTTCTCGGGCGGTTTTCTCGGTCGGTGTCGGCGGGTCGGAACCCGACGACTGCGCCGCGCTCGACGTAGGTCGGGACTCCGACGTGGGGTCCCCGAGGAGACCTCGGGGTCCGCCAAGCGGCGCGGGTTCGTCACGCCCCGGGCCCCGGGCGGTCCGGTTAATGCTATCGGCTACCAACTATCGTGGTGTGGTCGACCATGTACAACACCATACTCGTCCCGACGGACGGGGGTGAACACGCCGTCCGGGCTGCCGAACACGCTCGCTACCTCGCGCGGGTGTTCGACGCGGCGGTCCACCTCGTCGCGGTCGTCGACATCCAGGGGGCCGCCGGGGTGTTCAGCGCTGGCGGCGTCGATCGGGAGTTCGTCCGTCGCCTCGAACGCGAGGCGGAGGCGGCCCTCGACGACGCCGAGGCCGCCGTCGAAGGGGGGACGACGATACGGCGGGCGGTCCTCAGGGGAAA
>CAYYSW010000082.1:0-9921 GCA_964474395.1 uncultured Halobacteriales archaeon | reverse complement strand
GTGTACGTCTCCCCGCCGGCCTCGACCTCGGCCTTCGCGTAGTGCTGGGCGTACTCCTGGGTGGCCTTCGAGAGGTCCACCGACGGCTGGAAGTCGAGGGTCTGGACGTCGCGGGTCGCCCCCGCCGACTGGTACTGGAAGGCGTAGTCGAGCTTGCCGGTCTGGAGCTGCGCGATGAGCTCCGTCTCCGTCCCGGAGGGCACGTTCGCCTTCTCGATGAGCGCCTGCGAGGTCGCCTCGTCGTACAGTCGCTCGCCCTGGAAGGGGATGGCGCCGAGCTGCATCGTCATCACCGACCGGTAGCCGTTCGGGTCGACGGCAGGGTCGCTGTGGGCGAACGAGACGTCGTCGCGGCCCAGGATCTCCCACCAGTTGTCCTGGCCGATCTCGTCGGCGCCGGCCGACTGGTCGGTGTAGGCGATGGTCATCGCGTTGGTCGCGAAGATCGCGTACCAGTCGCCGAAGTCGGGCATGAGCATGTCCCGGAGCAGGCGGAAGTCGGAGACGCCGAGGACCGACGCCTCCCGACCCTGCTCGGTTATCTTCTTCGTCGAGCCGACCGACCCCTTCGCCTCGCGGTTGACCTGCACGCCGTATTCCTCCTCGAACTTCGGCTCGGCCGTCGAGAACGGCGGCGCGAGGCTCCCCGCGTGGAAGACGGTCATCGAGTCGGCCAGCTCGCCGCCTTCCGTCGTCCCCTCGGACTCGGTGCCGGTCGAGTCGTTGCCACCCCTCGAGGTGGTGTCCTCGGAACCGGTCGTCCCGTTCCCGCCGCTCGGTCCGCCCTCGCCGCCGCCGAGACAGCCGGCGAGTCCCGCGATACCTGCCGCACCCAGCCCCCGCAGCACGCGCCGTCGTGTCGCCCTCCGTTGTTCCGCCATGGATATATCGCCGTTGTGCTGTCCGTGGCATAACGATTTGGTTCCCTCCGCGGTTCGACAGGTCCCCCAGCGGACTTTTGCGACCCGCCTCCCAAGCCGGCGCATGGACCCGGGTTTCGATGCACGACTTCGGGTGGACGATGTCACCTTCACCGCGCGCGACGCCACCCTCCTGCGGGCCGTCCGCGAGGCGGGGTCGCTCAACGCCGCCGCCGGCGAACTGGGTCGCTCGTACGCCCGCGCCCACGGGCGACTCGGTGACCTCGAAGCCGCCTTCGGCCCGCTGGTCGAACGCCAGCGCGGGGGCGCCGGCGGGGGCGGGAGCCGACTCACCGAGGGCGCCGAAACCCTCCTCGCGCAGTTCGATCGCCTCCAGAGCGCTCTCTCGGGGACCGCGAGCGCCGAGGAGACGGTCCTCCCCGGGCGGGTCGTCGCCCGCGACGGCGAACTCGCCACCGTCGAGACGGACGCCGGGCGGCTCCGCGCGCTCGCGCCGCCGGACGCCGACCGGGTACAGGTGACGGTGCGAGCGGACACCGTCACCCTGCACGCCCCCGCCGAGGCACCCCCCGAGGGGGCGACGAGCGCGCGCAACCGCTTCTCGGGGACGGTCCGGGAGGTCGACCGCGGGGAGTCGGTCGCCCTCGTCACGGTGGACGTGGGCGACGACCGGTCGCTCGCGGCGCTGATCACCGCGGAGAGCGTCGAGCGACTCGGCCTCGAACCGGGCGGCGAGGTGGTCGCCACGATGAAGGCGACGGCGACGCGCGCGACCCCGGCGCCGCCCGAGGCGGACGACTGAGCTACGCTTACTCGACGCGCGCGAGGGCGTCGTCGACGAGTGTCGCGATCTCCTCGCGGGCCTCGTCGCTCGCCTCGGCGAACGGCCGGCGCGGGTAGCCCGCCGGCGCCCCCCGGTCGCGCATCGCGGCCTTCAGGCCGGGGATGCCGTACTCGGCGGTGGTCGCGTAGTCGAGTTCGACGAGGGCGGCGCTCAACTCGCGGGCCGACTTGGGGTCCTCGGCGTGGCGGTCGTACACCGCGCTCGCCGCCTCCGGGACGATGTTCGCCAGCGCGAGGATGCCGCCGTCCCCGCCGGTGTCGAGCGCGGGGCCGTACACCGACCCGATGCCCGCGATGAGGTCGAAGTCCTCGTCGGTGACCCGGCGGAACCGCTGGAACGCGGTGACGTCGCCGCTGGAGTCTTTCATCCCGGCGACGTTGTCGTGGTCGGCCAGTCGCTCGACCGTCTCGACGGCGAGCGACGCCTTCGCGAACACCGGGACCTGATAGAGGTACACCGGGAGCGGACTCTCGTCGGCGACGTCGCGGTAATACTGCTCGAAGGCCGCCTGGTCGTGGTTGAAGTAGTAGGGCGTGACGACGAGGGCGGCGTCCGCGCCGACGTCGGCGGCGTCCTCGGTCGCGGTCATCGTCTGTCGGTAGCCCTCGAAGCCCGTCCCGGCGAGTACGGGCACCGAGGCGGCCTCGGCGACGGTCTCGATGGTCCGGGTCCGTTCTTCGGGGGACATGAGCGGTGCCTCGCTGGTCGACCCACAGGGGACGATGAAGTCGACGCCCCGTTGTTCGACCCATTCGACGAGCGATTCGAGGCGGTCGGTGTCGAGCGCTCCGTCCTCGTCGAACGGCGTCACGAGCGGCAGGCCGGTTCCATGCATGGTCGTCGGTATCTCGCCTCGTACATAGTCCCTCTCCCGGTCCCGGAGGGGACGGGCGAGCAGCACTCGCGGGGTGGCATACGTCTGTCTGACGCGGATTTAAGTCCTGACCGGCGTATTGCCGAACCGGGCGCGCGCTGCGGTCTCGTCCCCATCCTCCCCACCGCGCGCCCGGCTTTTCACGCTCAGACGGCTTCCGTATCGGCGGCCCCGGGCGGGCCGCCCAACTCCTCTCTGATGCCGGCGACGAGCTCCGGCTGTGCGATGAACGCGATCTCGTCGCCCGCCTCGATTTCGGTCTGTGGCAGCGGGATGGTCATGGGTTCGTGGGCGCGACCGTGGGCGTAGACGAGCGCGCCGTCCGGCAGGTCCAGTTCGACCACCCGCTGGCCGACCGCCGGGGAGTCCGTGCCGACGTGGACGCTCACCGCCGAGAGGCTGGCGGTGAGGTCCCCGAGCACGTCGAAGTCCCCGCCGAGCAGCGCGGTCTTCGCGCCCGCCGCGCCGAGGCGTTCGGGGTAGATGACCTCGTCGACTTCCGCGGCGTACTTCTCGTAGATGTCGGCGTGGTAGTCGTCGTCGATGCGCATCACCGTCCGGCAGTCGTGGGCGTCGCCGATGACGCAGGCGCCGAGGTTGACGCTCAGGTCCCCGGTGAGACCGCCCAGCGCGTCGGCCTCCTCGACCCCCGCCTCGCGGAGGACGTCCTCGTCGTCGCCCTCACCCTGGTAGGTCTCGAAGCCGAGGTCCGACGCACGCTCGACCTTCTCGGGGTCGTTGTCGACGATGGTGATCTCGTGGCCCTCCGAGCTGAGGATGTCGACGGTCCGGATGCCGACGCGACCGTACCCCACGATGACGAACTTCATGTCACTCCCTTGCACGACCGGAGGTAATAACCGTTCGCCCGCGGGCGGCAGGTTCAACCCCCGCGCCGTCCAGTCCCCGACATGGGCGCTCTCGACACGCACGCCCCCCGCGCCGTCGTCCTCGCGGGGGGCGTGGCGACGCTGTTGGCCGTCGCGGCGGCCCTCGCCGTCACCGGCCTCGTCCTCTCGCCCCCGCTGCCCGGCGACTGGGTGCTGTTCGCCATGCCCGCCGTCGGACTGCTCGGGTTCGCCGGCCTCGGGACGGTGCTGACGGCGTTCATCGACCGCTGACCCCCCGGACTTCGGTGCCGTGCTAACGCAAACCACATGGCACTCGGGCCGAAGTCACGGCAATGCCCTCGACCGTCGTCCACTGCGCGCTGGCCGGGCTGCTGGCCGCGGCCCTCCTCGGCCGGGCGTTCGACCGACGGGCCGTCGCCATCGTCCTCCTCGTCGCCGTCGTCCCCGACCTCGACGTGTTCGCGGGGCTCGTCCTCCCGGGAACCCACCGGGCGCTCCTCCACACCCTCCTGGTTCCACTGCTGGCGGGGGCGCTCCTCACCTACGACGCCCGCCGGGAGGGGTCGTGGCTCCGGGGGCGCTACGGCGCGCGGGGCGTCCGGGTGGCGTGGGTGAGCGTCCTCGCCTACGCCGTCGCCGGCATCGGGCTCGACCTCTTCGTCGGCGGCGCGAACCCCCTCTACCCGCTCCACGACCAGTTCTACCGCCTCTCGGGGCGCATCGAGTACTCCACGCAGCGCGGGTGGGTCCAGACGTTCGTGGAGACGGTCCCGGCCGAGGGCGGGGGAAGGAGCGTCGACGCCGGGCAGCTCGGCTTGACGGAGGAGGTCCACGTCTCCAGCGGCGTCGACCCCACGCGGGGGGCCGAACCCGAGGACGTGGACCGCGTCTTCCCCGTCGTCCGGTCGGGCTGGCAGCTCCTGCTCGTCCTCGCCTCGCTGGTCGCACTCGGCGGGCGGGCGGCGGTGGAGCGCCGACCGGACCGCCTTTGAGGTGGAGCGCCCTGTGGCCGCCATGAGCAACGAGGAGGGCGTGACCGTCAGGGCGTACGACCCGGCCCGCGACTGGTCGGCGCTCCGGGAGCGAAAGGAGCGCTTCGAGCGCGAGCTCGCGGGTGGGAAGGAGGCGGCGGCGGCCGCCCGCTACGACGCGAAACTCACCGACGACTACCGCGAGCGCTACCGGGCGTGGGTCGAGGACTGCGTCGAGCGCGAACCGGGCTGTCTCCTCGTCGCGACCGAAGGTGAGGGGGTGGTCGGCTACGTGTTCGTCCTCCCGGAGGACCTCGCGCTCGTCTGGGACGCGGCGGTGCTCAACGAACTGTACGTCGACGAGGACCAGCGCGGGACGGGCACGGCCGACGCCCTGCTGGACGCCGCCGTCGCCCACGCCCGCGACCAGGACCTCCCTATCGACCGAATGGTCCTCGACGTGGACCCCGACAACGCCCGTGCATCCGGCTTCTACGAGCGATACGGGTTCGAACCGTGGGCGGAGATGGTCGCCTACGACCTGAACTGACCGACCAGCGCGCCCCCGACGGTCCCGAACACGAGCGGGTAGCCGACGCCGGCGAGGGCGACGGCCGTCGCCAGCCCGACGCTCACCACGACCGCGCCGAAGGCGTGGGTCGACAGCGAGGCCATCGCCGCCGCGGCGACGGCGTAGCCGAGCGCCGACGCAGTCCCGCCGACGGCCGCCCGCCGGAGCGAGCGGACGCCCACGGCCCCCATCGCCAGCGCCACACAGAGCAGCAACACCAGCGGCGGGAGGAGGTACAGCAGTGACGCGTCGCCCGCCGCCCGCGAGATGAGGTCGAGCCCCTCGGACTGACCGGCGGCCGTGACCCGCACGTCCACGAAGTGGGCGTTGAAGTAGAGCCACGTCACCGCCTTCCACGTCGGGAGCGTCCCGCCGCCGAACAGGCCGACGAGCGTGTTCAGCCCCTCCAGTTGCTCGCGGACCCGGCCGGCCGCGGCGAGGTAGGTGAGGCCGAAGCCGAGCGCCCACGCCATCGCGCCGGCGAGTGCCCCCGCCGCGGCCGGGAGCGCCGTCCCCGCGTCGTCCGTCATGAGCGAGGACAGGTCGGGGGCCCTGAAGAAACTACCCCCGGAGTCGGTCACTCCCAGTGGAACGTCGCGTCGAACTCCCCGCCGGTCGCCCCCTCCCACTCCTCGCGAGTGACCGAGTACCGGACCACGTCGAAGGCCGCCCCGTCCTGTGTCGCCTCGCCGTTCCGGACGACGCCCTCGCGGCGGCCGCCGAGTCGGTCGACGTACTTCTCGATGGCCCGCCGGGACTGGTCGTTGTCGGGATGGTGGCTCACCGCGACCACCTCGAGGGCCAGCACGTCGAAGGCGAGGGCGGCGAGGGCGGCGGCCCGTTCGCCTGAGTAGCCCCGGCCCCACAGCGGTTCGCGCAACCAGAGGCCGAGCGTGGCGGTCCGCCGCGGCCAGTCGATACCGAACCCGGTCGTCCCGCCCAGTTCGCCCGCGAGCGGTTCTCCCTCGCGGGGGCGGACGGCGTAGCAGACGCCCTCGCGGTCCTCCCACCGCGCTTCCATCGACCGGACGAAGTCGAACGTCTCCTTCGGGGTGGCGTGGGGCGACCACGTCACGTAGCGGGTGACGTCCTCGACGTGCGGGGCGCCGGCCTTCGCGTGGTCGTAGAGCGCGAGGGTGTCCTCGCTCGTCAACCGTTCGAGGCGGAGGCGGTCGGTCTCGACGGTCTGCGGGAACATACCCGAGCGAGGCGCGAGGGCGCGAAAAGCATTTGGTGGGGGTGTGAGGCGCTGGCAGGCCGACCGGCTACTCCCGGATAGGGTCCTCCTTCCGACCCGTCAGCGAGTCGGGGACGAGGCGGAAGAAGTGGAACTCCAGGGTCCGCGTCCCCTCGTCGAAGACGTCGACGAGCGGGATGTCGATGCGGCGCATCCCGTCGAGGACGGCGGTGTCGACGCTGTCCTCGTCGATGGCCTCCAGCGACCCGTCCGCGACGACGCTCCGCCACCCGTCGTCGGTCTCCCCGTAGGCGACGAAGGAGACGGGCGTGCCGTCGGCGACGACGCCTCGCTTGGCGCTGTCGGCCCCGAACGCGAGTCGGAAGTAGAACGCGCCGCTCTCGGCGTCGTACCCGTAGGAGACGGGGACGGTGTAGGGAGGTTCGTCGGCGCCGCGCGGGACGGAGACGACGCCCGTCCCGCCGGGAGCGAGGAAGTCGTCGCGGGCGTCGGCGTCGAGGGTCGTCGGGTGGTCGTCCATGGGGCCGATAGCCGACGAGCGGACAAAAGGTGTTCGACGTGTGACACCGGCGAGCGGAGCGTTCCGAGCGGCGCTACTCGCCGCGGAGGGCGTCGCCGAACACGTTCGCGAGGGCGAAGTGCTCGTGCATCGCCGTCTCGATGTGTTCCTCGACGCGTTCCTCGTCGTCGAGGACGTACTCCTTGGTCCGGACGCGCTCGTGGACGAGCAGGAGGCCGGCCTCCGCCAGTTCGTGGAGGCAGGGGTAGACGGTGCCGGGGCTGAGTTGCGTCCCGAAGCGGTGAGCGACCTCGTCCATGAGCGCCTTCCCGTTGGTCTCCTCGCGGCCCTGGCGCTGCCGGACGAGCGTCAGGAGGATGACGTCGAGGTTGTCCTTCACGCGACTGTCGGCCACCGAGCGAGTCGAGGGGGTCGGGCGGTCGGCCGGGAGGTCCGTCTCGGTGGG
Organism: uncultured Halobacteriales archaeon; assembly: GCA_964474395.1. Taxonomy (GTDB): domain Archaea; phylum Halobacteriota; class Halobacteria; order Halobacteriales; family Haloarculaceae; genus Halomarina. The sequence continues at coordinate 2,766 of CAYYSW010000082.1, read as the reverse complement.
GAGGTCGAACTCGACATCGATGTGCGGCTCGACGGGGTTGACGGGAACGCTCAGTTGCTCGCTCATATCTCAACGAAGACTGTCATTCAAGTTCACAGGTCCGTCTAGCATCGTTACCTGTCCCGGGTTCGACCGGTTATATGCGTAGCGACGGTGTCGCACGGGGGCCCATGGAACGGGCCGACAGTAGGTCTGTGGCCGCGCCGTCGTCCCGGAACCCATAAACTCGGGTCGGAACAAGGGTACGCAATGGCTGACTGGACGGAGACGTACCGCCCGGGGACGCTCGCGGAGGTGCGGGGGAACGACAAGGCCCGGGACGCGCTGAGAGAGTGGGCCGAGACGTGGGACGACCACGGCGAGGCCGTCATCGTCCACGGGTCGCCGGGCGTCGGCAAGACCAGCGCCGCCCACGCGCTGGCCAACGACATGGGGTGGCCGACCATCGAACTCAACGCCTCGGACCAGCGCACGAAAGACGCCATCGAGAAGTACGCGGGCGGCGCGGCGATGAACCAGTCGCTCTCGGGGAGCGGCCGGCAGCTCATCGTCCTCGACGAGGCGGACAACGTCCACGGCAACGCCGACCGGGGCGGCGCGCGGGCCATCACCCGCCTCGTCAAGGAGGCCCGCCAGCCGATGGTGCTCATCGCCAACGAGTACTACGAGATGTCCAACGGCCTGCGCAACGCCTGTCGGGAGATCGAGTTCCGGGACGTCTCGGCGCGCTCTATCGTCCCCGTCCTCCGTGACATCTGTCGGAAGGAGGGCGTCGAGTACGAGAGCGAGGCGCTGGACGCCATCGCCGAGCAGAACAGCGGCGACCTGCGCGGGGCGGTCAACGACCTCCAGGCGCTCGCGGAGGTCAACGAGCGCCTCACCCGCGAGGACGTGGTGACGAGCGACCGCGACAAGACGGAGGGGGTCTTCCAGTTGCTCGACGCCGTCCTCAAGGAGGAGGACGCCGAGGGCGCCCTGAAGTTCTCCTACGACGTCGACGAGACGCCCGACGACATGATAAACTGGATCGAGGACAACGTCCCCAAGGACTACTCGGGGGCGGAACTCGCCGACGCGTACGGCGCCCTCTCGGACGCCGACCGCTGGCTGGGGCGGGTGCGCGCCACGCAGAACTACTCGTTCTGGCGCTACGCGGCCGACGACATGACCGCCGGGGTGGCCGCCGCCCGCTCGGAGCCGAAAGGGGGGTGGACGCGCTACGGCCCGCCGAGTTACTGGTCGAAGCTCGGGCGCTCGCGGGGAACGCGCGACAAGCGCGACTACGTCGCCCGGAAGATCGCCGAGACCGGTGGCGTCTCGATGGCCACCGCGCGCCGGCAGGTCCTCCCGTACCTCGCGGCGATGACCCACCACTGCAAGAACCGCGAGCTCACCGTTCGGATGACCGCGCGCTACGAACTGGAGGCGAAACACGTCGCGTTCGTCACCGGCAGCGGCGAGGACACCAACAAGGTCCAGTCAATCGTCGAGGACGCCGAGGAACTGCGCGAGCGGGCGGCCGTCGACCACAGCGACGGCGCGTTCGCCGGCGGGCAGTTCGAGGGCGGCGAGACGGCGGCGGCCAACGGTGGGGACGACGACGCCGAGACGGCGGCCGACGACGCCGCGGCGGCGGAGGCGACCCCCGAGGGAGAGACAGACGACGAGGGCGACGACGACCAGCAGTCGGGCCTCAGCGACTTCTACTGACGCCCCAGCCGGGCGTGGGTCGAGCGACACGCCGCGGGACGCTTCGAGATGTTCGTCCACGGGTGGGATCCCGACGGACCAACCGGTCAGTACGGGATGACTCGGAAGCCCTCCGGGAGCAACAGGCCGGCGAGGACGAACAACAGGGCCGCGATGCCCGCCGCGATGAGCGCGTAGGGTATCTGGGTGCGGACGTGGACGAGGTGGTCGGCCCCGCTGGTCGAGGAAGCGAGGACCGTCGTATCGGAGATGGGCGAGGAGTGATCGCCGAAGATACCGCCCGAGAACACCGCGCCCAGCACCAGCGGGAGGTTCGCGCCGCTGACGAACGCGACGGGGATGGCGATGGGGAACATGATGCCGTAGGTCGACCAGGAGCTCCCGTCGGAGAAGCTGATGAAGCTCGTCACGAGGAAGACGGTGACGGGGATTATCCACGCCGGCACGCCGCGGAACCAGTCGGTGACGAACTCCGCGATGCCGAGCGTCGTGACGGAGTTCTGGATGGCGCTGGCGAGCGCGAGAACGAGCGCCGCGAGGAAGATGCCCTTGAACCCCTGCAGGAGGGCGTCGGTCCCCTCGTCGTTCGAGGGGATGTTCCCCTGCAGGCGGTAGATGACGAAGGCGACGACCAGCGCCGTCGTCGCCGCCAGTCCGAGTTTGACGCCGCCGATGTCGAATGCCCACTGTCCGCCGGCGGGCACGAGCAGTCGGTAGCCGCCGACGGCGAACAGTTCGCTCATCCGTGGGGCCTGAACCACGGGGGCGGCCCGCCAGAACATCGCCCCGAGGCCGACGGCGACCATCACGCCGATGGGGATGGCGAAGTTCCGCCAGTCGGGGGTCGCGCCCTCGTACATCGCGTAGTTCGACATCTCCTCGCTTATCATCGGGTCCTGGTCGTCGCCGACGACCTTCCCCTCCTCGCGGGCCCGCCGCTCCTCCCGGCCCATCCCGGCGATGTTGGGGAGGACCTGCCACGCGACGAGCGCGGCGAGGCCCAGCGCTATCCACGAGTAGAACCCGGTGAACAGCGTGTTGAAGAACAGCGGCCAG
>CAYYSW010000081.1:0-10076 GCA_964474395.1 uncultured Halobacteriales archaeon | reverse complement strand
CCGGTGGTCGGGGCACTTCGGGTCGGCGTACGAGAGCCGGTCGCAGTCGCTCGCCTCGCAGACGTCGATGCGGCCGTCGAGTGCGCCCGGCGAGACGTCGAGTTCGAGGCGGGACTCGCGGCTCACGAGTCGGGCGGTCGTCTCGCGCATGTCGCTCGACGCCTCGTGGACGCCCTTCCCGCCGGGCATGGCATCCGTCCGGGCGTATGGCAGCAGGTCGCGCTTGCCGACCATGACGAGGCCGGCGGCGTCGGCGCCGGCGCGGTTGAGCGCCCGCACCTCGCTGACGAACTGCTTCAACTGCTGTTTGACCGGCGTGACGGCCATCACGCGCTCGCCCGCACCGTCGGCGACGGCCTGCAGGCCCGCGACGAGGGCGATGAGCGTCTTGCCGGTCCCGCAGGCGCCCTCCAGCATGAGGTAGCCGCCGTCGCCCATCGTGTCGAGGGCGCGCTCGACGCCGTCGACCTGCTGGGGGTACGGGTCGAAGGGGAACAGGTCGGCCCACGCCGCGTCGATGGAGTCGCGGGGGACCGTCGCCCCCTCCGTGTCGGGGGCCGCCTCCTCGCGCCCGTCCGCCCCCGGCAGCGACGAGTCGCTCACCGGGGACACCTCCGGGGGGACGTGCGGGCGGCGGTAACGGGGGTGGGAGTCACTACGCGGGACTCGCGCCTCCTCGGGTATAAACCGTCGGAGACCGCGCCCCCCGGTCCAGCGGGCCGCTGTGCCGTGTTACGGCGAGGGCGCGTCCCCCTCCCCGGCGCCCCCCTCGTCCGTTACGTCCTCGAAGGAGCGCTCCCCACACGTACAGCAACCGTCCTCCGTCGGCAGGACGAAACTCCCGTCGCTCACGCGGGCCGTGTACACCTGTCCGCACCGTTCGCACCTGATGATGGTCTGTCCTGACATGGATACCTGTCGCGGCCCGCACCCGGGCGGGCGACGGGCCGCATATCCTCCTCGGGCGGCCATAACCGGGACCGGTGCGTGTGCACCCCCGACGTCCGGTCTGGCAGGCCACAGGTACACCCGGTGGGACGGGGTACCCCACGGTCGTAGCGATGGTGGCACGCGTCCAGCGGCGTCGACGACCGGGCATCGGGCGGCAGAAACGAGTACCGCGACCCGCGGCGACCGTCGGGGGGCAGGGTCGATGACAGCCACCGCGACGGTCCACATCCCCGAGGGAGAGTTCGTCGTCGGTGAGATACTCGAGACGGGGGCGGCCACCGAGATGGAGCTGCTCCCGGTCGTCCCCGTCGAGAAGGGCCATCTCCCGTACCTGTGGGTGGACGCCGAGGACCCCGCGACGTTCGAGGCGGCGGTCCGGTCGGACGACCGGACGACCGAACTCGACCACGTCGGCGACGACGGGGAGCGACGGCTCTACCGCATCGAGTGGGAGCGGGAGGTGGACGAGTTCCTCACGGCCGTCTTCGACCACCGCCTCATCGTCGAGCGGGGGTACACCGTCAGGTCGTCGTGGTGCTTCGAGTTCCGGGCGCCCGACACCGAGGCGTTCGCGCGGTTCCACCGCCTCTGTGGGGAACGCGGCGTCGGTATCGACGTCCGGCAGGTCCGGTCGCGCGCCGGGGAGTCCACGAACCGGGACGCCCTGACGGAGAAACAGCGCGAGGCGCTCGGCCTCGCCTTCGAGTCGGGATACTTCTCGGTCCCGCGGGGCACGACCCTCACCGACCTCGCGGAGCGGCTCGACATCAGCAGGCAGGCGTTCTCCCGGCGGCTCAGACGGGGAACGCACAACCTCCTCGCCGGCCAGTGGGGGGCCGACCGGCCGGGCGGACCGGGAACGGACGAGCGGCCGACCGGTCCGGCGCCCGAGTCGAGTACCGAGCCCGAGGAGTGAGCGGGGTCAGTCGGCGGCGTCTACGTCCGCGACGACGCGGGCCGGCGCGCCGTCCCCGGGGTGGAGGGCGAGCGGGAAGGCGTAGACGGGGACCCGTTCCGGCAGGTCGCCGAGCGAGCGGAGGTTCTCGATGATGAGACAGCCCTCGCGCAGGAGCTCGTGGTGAGCCGCGAGGTCCGAACCGGGGCCGTCCACGCTCCCGGCGTCGATGCCGACGTCGACCCCGCGGTCCGCACACTCGCGGGCGCACGCCGGGGTGAGAAACGGGTGGTCCCAGTAGCTCTCCGTCCCCCAGCGTGCGTCCCACCCGGTGTTGAAGAGGAGGAGGTCCGCATCCGACTCGGGGGGGAGCTGGTCGGCCGCGATGGCCTCGCCGCGGTCGACGTGGCATTCGACGACGCGGGCGTCGTACCGGAACCGCTCGACGGGGTAGGCGGTGATGGGCGCGCCGTCCGGTTCGACGTGTGCCGGCGCGTCGACGTGCGTGCCGGTATGAGAACTCAGGCCGATGGCAGTCAGGTTGTAGCCGACGTCCTCGACGGTCGCATGCGGCAGCGTCTCGACGATGGGGTCACCCGGGAACGTGGGCATGCCGTCCTCGATGGGGTGTGAGAGGTCCCGCATCAGCCGACCACGAGGTCGAGGAAGCCCCGGAGCTCGGCGTTGACCGCCTCCGGGTTCTCGAGGTTCGAACTGTGGCCCGCATCGGGGATGCGCTCCATCCGGCCGTTCGGCAGCGCCTCGGCCATCGGGACGGCCCGTTCGGGTTCGATGGAGGCGTCCTCGGCGCCGTGGACGATCAGCGTCGGCACGTCGATCTCGTCGAGCCGACCGGCGACCCCCTCTCGGTCGAGCCACGACCCCATCTCGTTGACGACGGCCTCCGGTGGGTAGGTCTGCCAGCGCGCGACCCACGAGTCGACGAGGTCACGGCGCTCGGCCATCGACGTCTCGCCGAACAGGAGCGGCGCGGTGAGACCCGCGAGCTCCTCGGAGACGGTCTCGTCCTCGCGCAACCGGTCGATGAACCCCCGGTAGGTATCGCGTTCGTCGTCGGTGTGGGGGGTCGCCATGCTGTCGATGAGCACCAGCGCGTCGAGCCGGTCGGGGTGGCGGAGTGCGAAGCGCAGGCCCATGAACCCGCCCATCGACATCCCCGCGAGGACGGCGCTGTCGATGCCGTGGAAGTCCATGAGCGCCGCACAGTCGTCCGCGAGGTCGTCGAGGTCGTAGGTGGTGCGGTAGTGGTCGGTCCGCGCCCGCGAGTCGTAGGCGATGGTCCGGTAGTCCTCCGAGAGGGCGGCCAGTTGCGGGGCGAACATCGTTCGGTCCATCAGCGTACCGTGGCTGAATACCACCGGCGGGCCGGTTCCACGGTCCGTCGAGAGCGCGTCCCCGCGGTGCCGGTACGCCGCCGTCGCTCCGTGGTCGTTCATCGTGGGACGTAGTACCGGGGGGGAAGGATATATAGGTACCACCCGACCACCGTCCCACAACCGCTTTACGTCGACCGCCGAAGGGTCGAACAGATCCGATGAGATTGGCCCGTCCGGCAACCGCGCTGTGCTGTATCGCCCTCGTCCTCCTTGCCGGCTGCTCCGGCGTCCCCGGGTTCGGCGGCGGGAGCGGTGACGCGTACACCGCCCCCGGCGAACCGCTGAACGCGAGCGCCCTGCAGGCCGACCACACCGAGAACCTCCGCGAGGCGGGCTCGTTTACCGTCACCATCAACGGGAGCTCCGCGTTCGGCAACGACTCCACCGAACAGGGGACCGTCGTTCGGGCCGACCTGGAGAACAACCGGACGCTCCAGCAGGCCGACATCGCCCAGAGCATGGGTGGACAGGCGACCGGCGGCACCCAGACGCTCTACGTCGAGGACGGGACGGCCTACGTCCGCCTCGCCTTCGGGAGCGACAACGGCACGCAGACCCAGTACCAGGTCGTGAACCTCTCCGGGCAGGCCAGCCAGCAGTCGCCCAGCCGGCAGTTCCTCACGCTGAACCAGTACGTCTCCATCATCGACGGCGGGAACTGGACCCAGCAGGGCACGGAGTCCTTCGAGGGAACGACGGTGACGCGCTACACCGTCAACGGGACCGACGCCTTCGACGCCAGCTCCCTCGCCGCCGCCGGCGCCCCCGCCCCGAACGTCACCGACTTCGAGGCGACGATGCTCGTCACGGCCGACGGCACCATCCGGAAGCTCGCGTTCACCTTCGAGGCCGTCGCACAGGGCCAGCCCATCACCGTCACGAACGACCTCGTGGTGAGCGACGTCGGTTCGACCACCGTCGAACAGCCCGGCTGGCTCGACGAGGCGCGCAACGCCTCCTCCGGTAGCCCGCCGGGTGACGTCGCCGCCCCCGTAGCGGCCTGACCGGGCCACCGAACAGCGGCGTCGAATCGTATTTTGGATAGATATTATTTAAATTAGTATCTATTAATTAATATTACAAATGCAGCCACCAGACACGTACCGTGTATGCCTGAACCCGCGGACCGGATGGATACCAAGCGACTCGCGGCCGCTCTCGTCTGCGTCCTCGTCCTCAGCCGGTACGTCGCACGCGGCGCGGACCGCCTCGACACGGGCGCCGTCAGCGCGATGCTGCCCGAGAACGCGAGCGTCGACGCGAGCGCGAACGTCGTGGACTACAGCGCCGTGCTGTTCGTTCGCGAGGACGGCTCGATCCGACGCTACAACTTCGACCTGACCCTCGAGAGCGGCGGCGAGAACGTCACCGTCTCGCGGGACCACCGCGTCTACGGCATCGGCTCGACGGGCGTCTCGACACCCGGCTGGGTCGACCTCGCCAAGGAGCGCGCCGGCGGTAACGCGAGCGGCAACAGCAGCACCGCGAACGCGTAACCGACGCGGACGACCACGGTCGCAACCTTCCTGTGTGCGGCCCCCCTTCTCGTACCAATGCGACGCGCAGCGACGGTGCTCTCGCTCCCGCCCGAGCTCGCGGGGCGCCTCCGACCCGCCGAACTGGCGGACCTCCACGCCCACGCCGCCCCCGACGCGGTGCTCGCGCCCACGAGAGCGGTCGCCGCGGGCCGCCTCCGGCCGCGGGGGAGCGACGTCCCGGTCGTCACCCTCGACGGGGACGTCCACGCCGTCGGCGACCGCTCGCTCGTCGCCTGCCGGGACGCGGGGGACCTCGCGGCCGTCGAGACGTGGGCCCGACAGGGCCGCCTCGACGACACCACCTACGTCCTCTCGGACCTCCTCTCGCTGTCGGTCGACACCGGCCGGCTCGCGGCGACCCTCGACGGCGCGACGGGCTACCGGGCGGCGCTCGGCGACCCCGACTGCGACTGCGTCCACCTCGCGGCGTCCCTCCCCGCGGACTACCGCCGGGAGTGGGACGGCCTCGTCGTGCAGGGCGTCGCGCCCGTCGAGACGCAGGGCGCGCCGGCGATGCCCCGCCTCACGCTGTACGGGGACGGCACCGTCGCCGTCGAGGAGGTGGGCGCCGACCGACTGGGCCTCCGGGCGGTGGACGGCGTCGGGGCGAAGCGCGCCCGGACGTTCCGCGAGGCGGGCTACGACCGGGAAGCACTCGCCAACGCCGCGGTCCACGAACTCGCCGACCTGCCCGGCCTCGGGCGGGAGGTAGCCGAGGCCGCCGTCCGGAGCGCCCGCGCCGTCGAACGCGGGGAGCTCGCCCGGACCGGCGACGCCCCGCTCCCCGACGACCCCGTGTTCGTGGACATCGAGACCGACGGCCTGCGCCCGAGCGTCGTCTGGCAGGTCGGCGCGATGCGCGACGGGGAGTACCGCGCGTTCCTCGCGCGGGACCCAGACGAGGAGGCGGCCACGCTCGACGCGTTCCTCGATTGGTATAGCGGCGAGGGGTTGACGGGCACCCTCGTCGCCTGGAACGGGTGGGGGTTCGACTTCCCCGTCATCGAGGAGCGAATCGCCGACGCCCTCCCCGACCGACTCGACGAGTGGCGCTCCACCCGCCGGTTCGACCCCCTCCAGTGGGCGCGCGACGAGGGAAACGCCGTCCTCCCCGGCCGGACGAACAGACTGGCGGCGGTGGCGGACGCCCTCGGTTTCGAGGGCGAGGACGCGGGCCTCACGGGCGCCGAGACGGCTCGCCGGTACCGCCGCTGGCTGGAGGGCGGCCCCGAACCCGACTGGGCACGCCACCGTGCCTACTGTGAGAACGACGTCCGGATGCTCGCATACGTCTTCGACGCCATCGCCGACACCGACCGCATCGCCCACGCGAACGACGCGCCCGACACCCGACAGGGGTCACTCTCGGAGTTCTGAGTTCACTACGACCACGATGAACGCCACAGACCTCACCCGCACGTTCCCGAACTACGTCGGCCAACTGGAGGACGTCTTCGTCCAGGAGGCCCGCGAGGCCCGTACCGTACCGGCGGGCGACGTCCTCGACCCGCGCCTCGCCGACTGCCTGCCACACGACCTCTACACCCACCAAGCAGCGGCGCTCGACTCGCTGGCCGACGGCGAGGACGTCTGTGTCACGACGAGCACCGCCAGCGGGAAGACGCTCGTCTACGCCCTCCAGATGGCCCGCGCGCACCTCGCGGACCCCGACTCGACGGCGCTGCTGGTCTGCCCGACGAAGGCGCTCTCCCGGGACCAGGAGCGGGCGCTCAACGACCTCTACGACACGCTGGAACTGGACCTCACGGTCCGGGTGTACGACGGCGACACGACGAGCGCCGCCAAACGCGACATCCGCCGGACCGCGGACGTGGTCGTCACGAACTTCTCGGGGGTCAACGCCTACCTCCCCCAGCACAGCGGGTGGGCGCGCCTGTTCGCGAACTGCTCGGTGCTCGCCGTCGACGAGGCACACAGTTACTCGGGCGTCCACGGAATGCACGTCGCGTGGGTGCTCCGGCGCCTCCGGCGGGTGCTGGACCACTACGACGCCGACCCCCGCCTCGTCTTCACCTCCGCGACGGTCGGCAACCCGGCCGAGCACTGCCGGAACCTCTCGGACGCCGAGGTGACCGTCGTGAGCGAGGACGGCTCGCCCCGCGGCCGGCGGGAGATAGCGTTCTGGCGGCCGCCCGCCGACACCGACGGGAGCCAGCGACCAGCCGACGCGGAGGCCGCGGACCTCCTCGCACACCTCGGAACGCGGGGCGTCCAGTCGCTGCTGTTCGTCCGGTCGCGCAAGCAGACAGAACTGAACCGCGAACGGGCGAAGGGGGCGGCGACCCGCTTCAACCTCGGGCGCCTGCGCGTGGACTCCTACAACGCCGGGCACACGAAGCGGGACCGCCGCGGGACGGAGCACCGCCTGAAGTCCGGCGAGTTGGACGGCCTCGTCACCACCTCGGCGCTGGAACTCGGCATCGACATCGGGAGCGTCGGCGCGACGCTCCTGACGGGCTATCCGGGCACCCGCCAGTCCTTCTGGCAGCAACTGGGCCGGTCGGGCCGGGGGACGGGCGACGCCCTCTCGGTGCTCGTCGCGCGCAACGACGCCATCGACAACTACGTGTTCCGGAACCCGGAGTACGTGCTGGGCGACCACGTCGAGAGCGCGGTCGTCGACCGTTCGAACAACGCCGTCTACGCGCGACACGTCCTCTGTGCGGCCGACGAACTCCCCCTCACCGCCGAGGACGCGCGCTACTTCGGCCGCGACCGGCTGCGCCGGGCCGTCGAGATGTGGAAGCGCGCGGGCTACCTGACGGGGACCCTCGAAACCGGAGTCATCTACGACCGGCGCACCCGCCCGCAGTCGGCGGTGTCGATGTACGCGACCGGCGACGACGAGTTCGACCTGCGGACGCCCGACGACTGCGAGACGGCGTTCGAACCCGTCGGGCGCGCCCGGGCCTACCGCGAGTTCCACCCCGGCGCGACCTACCTCCAGAAGGGCCAGCAGTTCGAGGTCGTCGAGTTCGACGAGTCGGGCCACCGGCCGCACGTCGACCTCGAACCGGTCGACGTCGACTACTACACCCAGACCAACCACACCACCCGTATCGGCGACCTCGAACCCGAGGAGACCGTCTCGCTCGGCGACTACCGCCTCAACTGGGGTGCCGGGACGGTGACGGTCCACTACGACACCTACGTCAGGAAGTCCGTCGCGACCGGCGAGCAGGTCGGCGTCGCCCGCGAGACGGGTCTGGACCCGCTGGAACTCCGCACGCAGGTCATGTGGCTCGAAGTGTCCGACTCCGAGCGCGAGCGCCTCGGGCGGGCCCACGCGGGCGACACCGAGGGCCACGCGGACCTCGCCTTCCAGGGGGCCCAGCACGCCGCCGAGCACGGCATGATAAAGCTCGCCCCACTGGAGTTCATGCTCGACAAGTCGAACCTCGGGGGCATCAGCGTCCTCGACCACCCCGAACTCGGGCTCTCGGGCTGTGGGGTCTTCGTCTACGACGGCGTCGAGGGGGGGCTGGGCTTCTCCCGGCGCCTCTTCGAGGCCTTCCCGACGGTCGCGTCGAACACCCGGGCGGTCATCGCCGAGTGTTCCTGCGAGGGCCACGAGGGCTGTCCGGGCTGTGTGATGGACTCCCAGTGCGGCAGCGGCAACAGCCCGCTACACACCGGGGGTGCGGTCGACCTCCTGCGGGCGGCCCTGCCCGACGACCCCGAGGGGGTCGACGGTTCGGGACCCGACGGCGCGGCGGAGCTACCCGAGCGCGAGCAGCGCGATGCCGCCCACGACGAGGACGCTGGCGGCGAGGCGGCGTGAGAAGGCCTCCTCGCGCAACAGGAGACCGCCCAGCACGACGGCGACGACGGCCTGTGCGTTGATGACCGGCGAGGCGACGCTGGCCGGGAGGCGCGCGAACGCCAGCCCGATGAGGTGGTCGCCGAGCGCGAGGACGACGCCCATGGCGAGGAGTTTCGGGACCGCAGAGCGGGGCAACCGGTGGCGCTGGCGCCACCCCATCGGCGCGACGACGGCCGTGATACCGACGAGCGACGTCCAGACGACGACGGGGACCGGGAGGGCGAGCTCCTGCAACAGGACGCGCTTCGAGAGGTCCACGACGGCGAAGACGACGGCCCCCCCGAGGGCCAGTTGCGCGGGCCGGTAGAAGAACGCCCGGCGGAACGGGGCGAGGAGGCCGCCCGCCTCGTAGTTCGCGAGGTAGATGCCCGCGGTGGCGACGAGGACCCCGCCGATCTGGAAAGCGGTGAGCGACGTCTCCAGGAGGAGCAGCTCCATCGGGAGGACGAACAGCGGGACGAGCTTGTTCAGCGGCGTCACGTACGAGACGTCCCCCAGCTGGACCGCGCGGATGGAGACGGCGATGGCGACGCCCGTCAGGAGGGCGGCGCCGACCAGCGCGACCGCGTCGACGGCGTCCACCGCGAGGTCCGACGACCACGCGCTCGCGGCGACCGGGAGGTACCAGAGGGCCGCCGCCCCCTCCGCGACGGCGAGGTAGGCCATCGCCGGCAGGTGGCTGAAGTAGCGCTTGTAGACGTAGAGGTACGTGCCGTAGAGGACGGCGGCGGCGAGGGCGAACCCGAGGCCGGCGCCCGCGTCGGGGAGGGCGAGTGCCTGCGCGGGGGCGGGGGTGAGACCGGAGCCGGACGGGAGGCTGCGCACGTTCCGGGGTCGGCGAGCGCCACACAAAGGCGGGCCGGTTCGCGCCCGCAGACCGAGGGGTTCAGGACGTTCGCCCGCGTAGGCCCGCCATGGCCGAGACTGACGCGACGGGGGAGAGCGGGGGCGTCCTCACCGGCAAGGCGCGCGCCGGGGCCGCCATCGCCGCCATCGGCATCGTCGCCTCCGGGCTAGCGCTCAACTTCCTGACACAGCTGGGTGCCCCCGGACTCGGGAGCATCGTGTTCGTCATCGGGTTCGTCACGACCATCGCCGCGCTCTGGTTCCTCCTGCTTCGCCCCCTCGACTTCGGCGGGGAGTAACGGAAGGTTGAAATTCGGACCGCAACGAGAGTGCACAAGGATGTTCGCGCTTCCCCTGCAGGTCATCGACACATTCCTCCAGCAGTACCACATGGGGCAGGTGTTCCTCGCGCTGTTCCTCGTGGGGCTGCTGGGGACCCTGCCGCTCAAGAGCAAGACCATCGTCGGGTTGCACGTCATCGCGTTCGGCCTCCTGTTCATGCTCACGCCGCTGTCGCTGATGGCGAGCGAGTTCCTCTGGCGCGCCGTCGGCATCGCGCTGCTGTTCATCGGCCCGATGGTCATCGTCGTCGGCGACTGACTCGC
>CAYYSW010000080.1:0-10077 GCA_964474395.1 uncultured Halobacteriales archaeon | reverse complement strand
TCGCGGAGGGCGACATCGTCGAACTCATCGCCGGCCCGTTCAAGGGCGAGAAGGCACAGGTCCAGCGCATCGACGAGGGCAAGGACCAGGTGACCGTCGAACTGTACGAGGCGACGGTCCCCATCCCCGTCACCGTCCGCGGTGACCAGATTCGGGTGCTGGATAGCGAGGAACGCTAACGCGCTCTTCTGGCGCTCGCTCGCTTACCCCGTTCGCTCGCGAGGAGAGCGAGGAACGCCGAGCGATGTGAAGCGGTCCTCGGAGTTGTCGAGCGGGGAGCCCAGCGACCGCGAGACGGCGAGGAACGCCGACCGTCGGCCTCTTCTAGTCGCCCGTCGTTCGCGCCGTCCGCTCGCAGGAACGCCGTGACCAGCGCGGCGAGCGCCATCCGGCGGGGTCCGGGGGAGAGGACCGTATAAACGGGACGCGCACGCCTGCACAACCATGACCCGGCTCACAGGGGAGCGTGGACACGCAATGTCAGGACGCGACACGCACGAGGACGACCGGGTGAATCCAGACGACCTCGGCCGGGCGACGATCACGTACGAGGGTCCGGAGGGGGAGACGGTCGAGACGAAGGTCGACAACGAGAAGATCGCGTACTTTCAGGACCACTGGATAATCGAGACCGGCGAGAGCGACGAGGGGTACGACAGGGTCCGGCGCATCCCGAGCCACCGCGTGTACTACGTCGAGCGCGACGTCGACGAGTTCAAAGAGGAGGTCAAGTCGCTTCGCAACCAGGTCCAGACGTTCGCGAGCGAGGTGAAGTCGAAGCTCTCCAGTACGGCCGGCGAGACCAGCGGCGAGCGGACGCGACGAGGAGGAGACGACCGAGTCGACCGGTAGGCCGACCCGATGGACGACGAGCGGGAGAGAGACGTTCACACATTCGTTCGGCAGTTTCGGAACTATCCCGACGCTCAAGTGGGTAGAACCACAATCTCCGAGGGGTTCGATTACGCACGAGATTTTCGAGGAACGAACACGAATTTCTCACCGCAGTCGAGCGGCGCACCGACGTCGAACCGTCGAACGAAGCGTACACCGTCGCGGACGCGGTGCTTCAGACGCTGAGTGACCGCATCGATCAGGGGGAAGCCGAGGACATCGCCTCGCGGCTCCCCCGACAGCTGGCCGACAGCCTCACCTCGGGACCGTCCGAGGCCCAGCAGTTCCCCGCCGAGGAGTTCGTCGACCGCGTCGGGACGCGAGACGGAACTGGGGGCGCTCGACGACGCCGACGACGCCGAGAACCACTCGCAGGTCGTCCTCGAGGTGCTCGGCAAGGCCGTCAGCGGCGGCGAACTCGGCGAGGCGCGCGAACAGCTCCCCGAGGAGTTCGACGCGCTGTTCGAACCGGTCGACATGAGCGAAACGCAGCTATAAACGCCGACTCCTCCTCCGAGGCGCCCCGTCCGCGAGCGCGCCGACTCCCGTCCCGCGAGCACGTTCGCCGTCGACCGGCGAGCGCGCCGCACGCGACCCCGGGAACGGAGTCGTCTGCCGGTTAGCGAGCGCGAACCCGGAACGCGCAACTCCTTTGTTCGCCCGCGTCGTCCTCGCGGGCCGTGACGCCGCGCGCTCGACGAGGCCTCCTCGTCGCCGTACTCGCGCTTCTCGTGACCTGCGCCGGGTGCGGTTCGGCCCCGTTCGACGACGACGGACCCGCACCCGCCGACCGGCCGACGGCGACGCCGGCGCCGGTCCCGACCGACGAGCGGACGCGAACGCCGACGGAGACCGCCGACCCGAGGACCAGCCTCCGGGTCGACAACGACTGGAGCGGCCCGGCGACGGTGGTCGTCTACCTCCTCGACGGGCCGCCGTCGGCGCTCGACGTGACCTACGCCAACGGGTCGACGGTCCGGCGGGACCTGTCGGACGACCGGGGACCGGCGTTCCAGTTGAACGACCTGAACCGGGAGGCGAACGTGACCGACGTCCGGCCGAACGGGACCCGCGGCGACCCCGTCGGACTCGTCGTCGAACCGGGGGAGGCCTCCGCCGAGTTCCTCGGCCGGGGGGACGTCCGGGCGGCACTCGTCGTCGTCGGGCGGGTGGGGGACGACGGGACGCGGTTCGAGGCCGTCACGGGCGTCCGGTGCGACCCGGGCCAGCGGCTCACTCTGGTGGCCGTCGAGACGAGTCGGCGGGGCGGGGCGAGCGGGGCGGGCGGGTGTGAACCGGTAAGTGGGACCCATCCGGGGACGGGACTGCCGTCCTCATCGTGAGTCCACGTCGTCCTCGCGCGGCGGGAGTTCCAGCACCGACCGCCCCCGCCGGCGGACCCACTCCAGCAGCAGCGACCCGACGCCGGTGAACACGACGACGCCCGAGAGGGCGATAGCGAGGCCGCGGCCGGCGACGGTCAGCCACGGCGCGGGACCGCTGTCGGGTCCGAACAGCGACACGAGGCCGGCGACGAGAATCAGACTCAGCGACGACTCGACGAAGAAGTACACGACTGCGACGGGGAGCGACGGTCGGACGCCGGCGACCCACAGCGCGGTCCCGAGGAGGAGTCCGCCCCCGAGCGTCGAGAGCGGGAGGGCGTCGAGCAGGCCCGCAAAGAAGCCGGTCAGCGAGAAGCCGACGAACACCCAGACGAGGAACATGCGGGCGAACGACGGGCCACGCCCGGCCGGGTCCGTCGCGGTGGAGGGGAGTCCCACGACCCGGAGTCATCGGAGAACCGACGAGACGGTTTCGGCGGGCGGGTCGGACTACTCCGCCTCGCGGATGAACTCCTTGACGATGGACATTTCGCCGCGGGCGCGGATGGCGCCGTCGACGGCGGCGTCGTCGTGCAGTGAGAGGTCGTCGCAGGCGATGTCGCCGAGGATTTCGGCGCCGGGGGCGATGCGGACCGTTCCGCGGCGGGTGGTGACGTCGCCGTGGATTCTCGTCCCTTCGCCGACGGTGATGTCGCCTTTCGCCCGGAGGCTGCCGAAGACGTTGTTGTCCTCGCCGACGTCGAGCGATGCCGCCCGGATGTTGCCGTGGATGCGACAGCCGTCGCCGACGACGGCGGGCGTCGAGACGCGCCAGGCGTCGTCCGAGACGTTCGACCCGCGCGGGACGATGAGCGGGGAACGTTCCTTCGCCTCCGCGTCGGCCCCCTCGGGGTCGCCGAGGAGTTCCTCGGCGGCCTCGCGGGCCTGTTCCTCCTCGCCGATGCGCAGCAGTTGCGAGAGGTAGACGAAGAAGAACACGACGGTCGGCATGGGGTTGCGGATGACGATCCAGCCGTTGGCCTCGAAGCCGCGTTCGATGTCCACGTCGTCGCCGATGTCGAGGTCGCCGCTGACGATCAACTGCCCGCCGATGGCGGTCCGCTCGCCGATGTAGGCGTCCCGCCCGACGAGGACGTTCCCCTCGACGGTGCACCACATGTCGAGGCGGCAGTCTCCCTCGGCCTCGATGTCGCCGCCGAAGGAGACGCGCTCGCCGGCGACGACCGTCTCGCCGCGGACGCCGAACTCGACGGTACTCTGCCCACCGACGATGATGTCACCCTCGGTCACCAGGTCGCGCTCCTCGACGGTCGTCCCGTCGGGGATCTCCAGTCGGTCGAGTGGGTCAGAACCGAACGGCACGGGTAGTGGTTGCCCCCGGCCGTAATAAACTCCACGCGAACGTCTGACGTGCGTCCGACGCGGCCGCGCCGTCGACCCGACCGGGGGACGTGACCGGTCCGCAACGCGAGGCGTTTTTATCGGTCCGAGGACTACCCGACGGTATGACTGTTCTCTCGTTCGACGAGGCGGGTGTCGATGTCGTCTACGAAGGAACGGAGTTCCGACTGGAGAAGACGCTCATCGAGGAGGCCCTCGACAAGCCCTACCCGGACGCCACCGACCACGAGGTGCTCCAGATGATAGAGAAGGACCCGGCGCTCAGCGGCGAGCCGCGACGCATCGGCGACATCGTCGCCTGAGCGGAGGCGCGGTCGGACGGACCGCACGGCGCGGCAACGACAGACCTTTGCTCTACGCCACACACTCCCGCGCATGGACCTCGCCGAGTTCGACCATCCCTCGTTCGTCACCGCCGCCGCCACCGCCGGGAGCTACCTGCTCATCCTCGGCGCGATGACCGTCGCGCTGTTCGGCTTGCCCTATCTCGTCTTCCTCCTGCTCTAGGTGACGAGGCCGTAGACGATGAGAAAGGAGAAGTAGATGAACACGAGCACCGCGAGCGCCTGCAGGCGGAACATCTGTAGGTCCTCCTCCTCGCCCTCGTAGGCGGCCTCGAACGCCTCGCGTTCGGCCGCGGTGATACGTTCCTCGTGGTCCAACCCCCGGTGGAGCGCCAGCCACTCCTCGCGGGCGAACGGCCGGCCACAGTAGCCACAGGTGTGCCTCTCGCCCTCGGGAGAGGTCCCGTCGGCGCGGGCGTCGATAGTCTCGGGGCCGGTGTCGCGACCGGCGTCGGTGGTGGTGTCCGTGGACATGGTCAGAGGAACGGCGGGGTGATGGAGGGCTGGGAGACGATGAGCAGGCTGGTCATGGTGTAGAGGACCATCACGGCCGTCAGGGGGTACTGGCTCCTGATGGCCTGCATCCGGCCGGGGAACAGCGCGTAGGCGGTCGCGTGGGCCACCCAGATGGCCAGCAGGTGGCCGAGCAGGACGAAGCCGAGTTCGAGTCCGGCGACCCACCCCGGGAGGACGAGGTACTCCGGCGGCGGCGGGGAGAACGGCGAGAGCAGCGCCCCGAACAGCATCGGGAGCAGCGAGAGGAAGTAGCCGAGGTAGTGTGCGAGGTGGTAGCCCGCCGCGATGGCGAGCAACGAGGGGGCGAAGCGGCGGGCGATCTCGCCGACCGTGAGGTAGGACTCTGCGAGTTCCCGCCCCTTGCGCGCGGCGAGGCGGAAGGCCCCGAGGAAGAGGGCGTAGCCGACGACGAGCGCCAGCGGGTAGAGGAGCGCCGGCGGGAGCCCCGCCTCGACGAGCGGCGTCACCAGCGAGCGCCAGACGGGCGTGGCGACGAACCCGTCGTAGGTCGTCACCCAGAGCAGGGCGACGACGAACGCTACCTCGCTCGAATCGACGGCGAGGCGGGCGTCGGTGAGCGCCGACCCGGGGAGCCTGACTTCGAGACCCGACTCCATCCGGGAGACGGGCGCGACCCGGCCGTAGTAGGCGAACACCCGCGAGACGGGGTCCACCCGGCGGAACCAGACGGACTCGCCGACGACGGCACACCCGGCCAGCGTGACGGCGGTGTAGGCGGCGACGACGACGGTCAGCAGGCGCGGGTCGTCGGCCAGCGGGCTGACCACCTCCACCCAGATGAGCAGGAGGAGGCCGAGGACACTCGGCCACGCGCCCAGCCGTTCGGGGTAGTCGTAGTCGAGACTCGGGAGGACGCGGGCGACGGTCCGCCACGGGTTCAGGACGGGCCAGGCGTTCCCGACGAGGTAGGTCGTCATGGCGAACCCCGCCCACCAGCCCCCCCAGACGACGAGGACGGCGAGGTTCCGGAGCGGGTCGGCGGGACCGACCCAGCCGACGACGAGGACCGCGAGGAGGCCGAGGACGCCCACGAGACGGGTGGCACCGACCAGCAGGTCCCGCGCGGGGAGCGAGAGCGCGTCCCGGGTACGGTGGACCGACCGGACGAACGCGCGGTCGGTGACGAAACTGGCGAGCAGGAAGGAGGCGCCGACGGCGCCGCCGCCGGTCATCAGGAACAGCCACGTCGGGATGGCGAGTTCCTGCTGGGTTCCCCGCAGCGTCCCCCCGTGGGCGAGCGCCGGCCCGGCCGCGACGGCGAGGAGACAGCAGGCGAACGCGACCGCCCGCACCCCCCGCGAACCGAGTCGTCGGACGACCCACCGGTGCATGAGCGAAGTAGGGTCACGCCCAAGGAGTACCTTCCGACTCGCGTGCTTTGGGAGGGTTTTTGACGACCCGCACACAAGCGGACCTATGGCTACTGAAGAAGCGGAAGACCACGGCGGGCACCACCTCCCCGCCGTCGAGGACTGGCCTCGCGGCTTCGGCGAGGCGAGCTGGTGGCCGTTCATCACCGCCATCGGTGGGGCGGGCTTCTACATCGGCGCGGCGCTGTTCCTCCTCGGACAGGGGGAGGGCGCGCTGGTCGGCTCGCTCATCGGACCGGTGGTGTTCATCGGCTCGACGGTCGTGTTCCTCGCTGGACTGTACGGCTGGCTCTACCACGCCTTCATCGTGAACTTCTGGGAGGGCGAGGCGAGCGAGCACGGGTCGAGTAGACTCAGGATGGCGATGATACTGTTCCTCGGGACCGAGGTCTCCACCTTCGGCGCCGGGTTCATCTACTTCTTCTTCATCCGCGCGGGGACCTGGCCCCCGACGGGTGCGGCGATGCCCCACCTGCTGGGCTCGCTGGTGCTCATCAACACCGCGCTGCTGGTGGCGAGTTCGTTCACGCTCCACTACGCGCACACCGCGTTGCTCGACGGCAACCGCTCGCGGTTCCTCGGCCTGCTCGTCACGACGCTGGTCCTCGGTGTCGTGTTCATCGGCGGGCAGATCTACGAGTACTACGAGTTCATCGTCCACGAGGGCTTCACCCTCACCGAGGGCGTCTTCGGGTCGGCGTTCTACGGCCTGACCGGCCTCCACGGCCTGCACGTCACCCTCGGCGCGGTGCTCATCGCCATCGTCACCATCCGCGCGCTGTTCGGCCAGTACTCCCCGGAGCGCCACACCTCCGTCTCGACGGTCTCGATGTACTGGCACTTCGTGGACGCCGTCTGGCTCTTCCTCGTCGTCGTGCTGTACGTCGGCGCTGAAGTCTCCATCTGACGGCCCTGATGGTCCCGTTCTCCCGTTCTCGCTGCCCGACAGCGGCCGCTCCGGGCGTAGTCCACGGAGCCGGCCGACGGCGGACGACGGCCGGGGACCGGTCGGGGGAAGTGACGGTCCCGGGCCGGTCGTCGCGGCGACGGGGTCGCCGTGTCCGCGTCCCGGCGCGCCACACAGGGGCGGAAAACCGCGTCGCCCCGGCTGGCGGGCCGGCCGGGGGACCGGTCCGGCGCCGCAGCGAGCGGCGCGGTACGCATCACGCCGATGCGACGGTCGGCACCCCAGCCTCACGAAACACGCACGCGAACATATACTTTTCTGGAGAAGTTTCTCCATATCGGAGACGTTTCCGCGCCCGGCGGCGCGCCGACGGAACCAACTGGTCCACGGGCGAACACGGACCATGGCGTTCGACACGGAGCGACTGGCGGCGGCCATCGACGCGCCGGTGCGGGTCTTCGGGGAGGTCCCCAACACGACCGACTGGGTCCGGCGGCAGGGGTTCGAGGGTGCCCCAGAGGGTGCCTTCGCCGTCGCGGAGGCGCTGACCGCCGCCGTGGGACGGACGGGCAACGACTGGAGCGCGCCGCCGGGCGGGGTGTGGTCGAGCACGCTCCTCCGGCCCGCGCTCGACGCGACGACGGCGGGCCGTCTCACGCTGGCGAGCGGTCTCGCCGTCCTCGACACCGTGCGAGCCTTCGGCGTCGACGCGGCGCTGAAGTGGCCGAACGACGTCGTCGTTCCGGCGGGAACGGCGGCCGGTCGGACCGACGCCGACGGCGATGAAGACCCCCGCCCGCGGAAACTCGCCGGCGTCCTCCTCGAACGGGTCGCCGACGACGTCCCCATCGCCGGCAAGGCGGTGAGCGACGTCCTCGACGGCCCGGCGACGCTGCAGTTCGTCGTGGTCGGCGTCGGTATCAACGCGGACCTCGACCCCGCCGACCTCGACGCCGACCGGCCCGTGACGACGATGCGTGCGGCGGTCGGATCGGTGGACCCGACCGACGTCGCCCACGAACTCCACGGGAACCTGCTCGACCGTGCGGCCGCCGTCGGATCCGGGGAAGAGTTCGCGGCGCTCCGCGAGGAGTGGGCCGAGCGGACGGTCACGCTCGGTAACCGGGTCGTCGTCCGCCGCCGCGGAGCGGACCCGGTCGTCGGCGTCGCCCGCGAACTGGACGAGGCGGGCGGCCTGGTCGTCCAGACGGACTCGGGGCCCGTCGTCGTCACCGAAGGGGAGTGCGTGCGGCTGCGTCAGAGGTGAGCGTGCGAGTGTGGACGGGAGTGTGGGAACGCCGACTCTGTCGGACGTACCCGCCCCTACCGGAAGTGGAACTGCGGGCGTGGTCGGAGGCGCGAGCAACCGCTCGACGCGTGAGAACAGTGGGGAGGTGTGCCCGTCCTCAGGCCGGGACGGCGACGCTGGAGGCGTTCGTGGCGTTACCGGTCGTGTTGCCCGACGCGTTGCCGGTCGAGCCGGAGGCGTTACCGGAGGTGTTACTGCCGCCCGCGTCGGGGGCGTTCTCCTGGAGGTACTGCTGGTACTCCTCCTGGCTGACGACCTCGATGGTCCCCAGCATGCCGGAGTGGCCGACGCCACAGTACTCCGCACAGTAGAGCTGGTAGGTGCCGGTCTCGTACACCTCGGTCTTGATGGTGTTGTACTGGCCGGGGAAGGCGTCCTGTTTCAGCGCCAGGTCGGGCGCGTGGAACGCGTGGAGCCAGTCGACCGACGTGACGTGGAGGTAGACGGGCGTGTTCGCCGGTATCACGAGCGTCCCGGTCGCCGTGGCGTTGTTCTCGTGCATGTACGTCCAGACGTACTTGCGGGCCTCGACGTCGACCTGCACGGCGTTCTCCTCGCTCGGGGCCTGTGCGCCGGGGTAGTTCTGGGACAGCGACATCAGTTCCTCGCCGCCGTTGCCCTCGTTCTCGACGGTGGCCGTCGCGCCGCCGATGAACGAACTGCCGAGCACCTGGTAGGACGCGAGGCCGACGAACAGCAGGATGATGGCCGTCGCGACCGTCCAGGTGATCTCCAGCCGGCGGTTCTCCCGGGTAGGCTGTGCTTCCTCGGCGTTACGGAACCGATAGACGGTGTAGATGAGGATGCCCTCGACCAGTACGGTGATGGGCACCGCCACGTACATCAGTTTCCGGTTCAGCCCGAAGATGAGTTCCTCGTTGACGGACGACTGGGCAGCCGCGGGTTCGACGAACACCGCCAGCACCGCGAGGCCGGCGAGTGCGCCCAGTATCCTCCGCGCCTTTCTCATGGGATTCGCTTTGAATGTGCGACGTAAATACCTGCTGACTGCGGCGCGACGCCCCCGCGAAAAGCGCGGGGTTTACGTGCGGAGACACCTGAGTACGAGTAGTACTCGTGTCCCGGACACCACGCTTCACGACGCTGCTCGCGGCCACCGTGCTCGGCGTCTACCTGCTGGTGGTCGCGGGCGCGACGACGGCCCTCGCGGAGGCGGTCACGGCGTGTACGTCCTGGCCCCTCTGTGACGGCCCGCTCACCGACCCGAAGGTCGCCATCGCGACGGGTCACCGGGCGGTCGCCGCCGTCGTCGGCGTCCTCGGACTCGCCACCGCGTCCGTCGGCTGGTCGGCCGCCTCCCGCCGCGTGAGAGGCGCCCTGCTCGCCGCCGGCGTGCTCTACCCCGTACAGGTCGGCCTCGGCGCGTTCGTCGCCGTGACCGGCGCGCCCGCGCCCCTCTCGGGTGCCCACCTGCTCGTCGGGACGGCCATCTTCACCAGCCTCGCGCTGGCGCTCGCGTGGCAACTCGAAGCAGAGACGGGCCACCGCGACCCGGTGGCCGACGCCGACGAGCAGCCGGTCGCAGCGGACTCCGACACCGATTCCGACCCGGCCCCCGAGTCGCCCGCCCCGACCCCACCGACGACGTTCGTCGGCCGGGCGAAGGCGACGGGCTGGGCGTACTTCCAGCTGATGAAGCCCCGGCTCATGTGGCTGCTCTGTCTCGTCGCCAGCGCGGGGATGGCCCTCGCCGCCGGCCCGGACCTCCGCGTCGAGACCATCGTGTTGACCCTCTCGGGCGGCGTCCTCGCCATCGGCGCCAGCGGGACGTTCAACCACGTCCTCGAACGCGACATCGACCAGCGGATGGAGCGCACGAGCGACCGGCCGCTGGCGACCCACCAGGTGCCCGTCCGGAACGCGCTGACCTTCGGCGGGGGCCTGAGGCTCGCGGCCGTCGCCGGCTTCCTGCAGGTGAACCTGCTCGCTGCGGCGCTGGGCGTCGTCG
>CAYYSW010000079.1:0-10233 GCA_964474395.1 uncultured Halobacteriales archaeon | reverse complement strand
CATCGACGAGAACGGCATCGTCAACGTCGAGGCCGAGGACAAGGGCTCGGGCAACAAGGAGGACATCACCATCGAGGGCGGCGCCGGCCTCTCCGACGAGGAGATCGAGCGGATGCAGGAGGAAGCCGAGGAGCACGCCGAGGAGGACCAGCAGCGCCGCGAGCGCATCGAGGCGCGCAACGACGCCGAGGGCGCCGTCCAGCGTGCCCGGACCCTGCTGGAGGAGAACGAGGAGAGCGTCGACGACGAACTCCGCGAGGACCTCGAGGCGGCCGTCGAGGACGTCGAGGCCGTCCTGGAGGACGAGGACGCCTCCACCGAGGAGCTTCAGGAGGCCACCGAGGCCCTCTCGAAGGAGCTCCAGGAGATCGGCAAGCAGATGTACCAGCAACAGGAGGCCGCCCAGCAGCAGGCGGGCGGTGCTGGTGCGGGCGCCGGCGCCGCGGGCGCCGGTCCCGGTGCAGGCGGTGCCGGCCCCGGCGCCGGCCAGGAGTCGGAGTACGTGGACGCCGACTTCGAGGACGTTCAGGAGGAGGACGAGGAGTCCTCCTCCTGAGCCAGCCAGAACGCGGAGCGTTCTGGTGACGTGGACGAAGACGACCAGTAGTCGTCTTCGTCTGCCCGCCGAACGTAGTCCGGCGAACGTTCAGGAGGAAGACGAAGAGTCTTCCTCGTAAGTCCCCGGCTCGACGTCACGACACCGCGAGAACAGTTTCCTCCCGTTTCGAGACCCCAGGAGCCGCGCCTTCGCCTCCTCCGCGACCGTCTCCGGCGTCTCCCCGCGGACGACCCCCGCGAACTCCCGGGGGTGCTCGTAGTGGGGGAGCAAGAGCGCCCCGTCGAAGACGACCAGACGTGCGTCGGCTTCCTCGGCCAGTTCGCGCCCCCGTTCGAGGGGGACGATGTCGGCCTCGCGCCCCCAGACGATGGTGACGGGGACGTCGAGACCGGCGAGGGTCTCCCCGAGGTCCACGTCCGGGTCGAGGTGGCCGCTGACGAACGAGGCGGGCGCGAAGCGCGCACCCTCCTGATGGGTGAGCTGCCAGCGGTAGTGGAGCCACTCGTCGTCGGCGTGGGACATGTCGTAGAACCCGTGGTCCTCCTGGAAGTGCCGGAGCGAGCGCTCGCTCCCGATGACGTTGAACAGGGCCTCACCCACGAGCGGCGAGCGGAGCAGCGACCGGAGCCACGTCCGGCGGCCGGGCATCGTCTCGGCGGTAGGACAGACGAGGACGAGTTCGGAGACGTCGGCCTCGCCGCGCTCGGCTGCCATCGCGGCGTACGCGCCGGTGAGCGAGGAGGCGACCACGGTGGCGTCCTCGGTCAGGTCGCGGGCGATGTCCTCGACGAACGTGACGTAGAGGGAGGCGGAGTACATCAGCGGCGGGCGGTCCGAGAGCCCGAAGCCGGGGAGGTCCGGCGCGATGACGTGGTAGTCCTCGGCGAGTTCGTCGAAGACGGGGGCGAACTCGGCGCTCGACCCGGCGGCGTTGACGCCGTGGAGGAGCAACAGGTCCGGGTCGTCGGGGTCGCCGGCCTCCGTGTAGGAGATGTCGAAGCCCCGCCAGCGGTACACCTCGGTCGCGCGGCCGAGCGGCGGTCGGAGCGTCCTCGCGCGCGAACCGATGGCCCGGTTCGCGAGGGCGGTGAGACCGACGCCGCCCGCGAGTCCCGTCAGAAGTGTTCGGAGTCGCATGCCACCGGCTACGACGGACGAGCGTTTAATTACTGTCCCACGACGACGTGACCGACCCCCCGTCGAGTCGGTCGCCGGACGTCGGACCGACGTCGGCGCGGCCGGTCTAGACGAGTCAGTCCCCGCCCTCGTCCCCGTCGCCCCGGTTCTCGATACACGCCCGGAGGGGTTCGAGGAGGTCGTCGGCCACCGTGTAGGGGTCGGTCTCGCGCTCGACGACCCGCTCGACGAGGGAGTCGAGCCCGCCCTGCCGCCGTATCTCCTCGCCGAGCAGGCGGTTGGTGTCCTCGCGCAGGAGGGTGCGTATCTCCTCCCCGTAGCGCAGGCGCTCGCGTTCGGTCCGCGCCCCGCTCGCGTCGAGGTACTCGGCGTGGTCCGCGAGCACCTCGACGAGCTCCTCGACGCCCTCGCCGGAACTGGCGACCGTCTCGACGAGCTGTGGCTTCCAGCCGTCGTCGTCCTCGGTGGCGGCGGCGACGGTCTCCATCGCCGCCCGCGACTCGTCTCCTCCGTGGTGACCGCCGCCGGTGAAGTCCCGTCGGGTGTGTATCATCTCCCGGAGCTCCTGGACGGTCCGGTCGGCCCCCGGCAGGTCGGCCTTGTTGACGACGAACACGTCGCCGATCTCGAGGATGCCGGCCTTGAGCATCTGGACGTCATCGCCGCTGCCCGGCGGGACGAGGACGGCCACCGTATCGGCAGTCTTCACGATGTCTATCTCGTTCTGTCCCGCGCCGACGGTCTCGACGAGTATCTTGTCCTTCCCGAAGGCGTCGAGGGCCTTCACCGCGTCCGCGGTGGCCGTCGAGAGGCCGCCCAGCGACCCGCGGGCGCTCATCGACCGGAAGAAGGTGTCCATGTCGCCGGCCGTCGAGGCCATGCGGATGCGGTCGCCGAGCACCGACCCGCCGGTGAACGGCGAGGAGGGGTCGATGGCGATGACGCCGACCGTCTCGCCCTCGTCGCGGTAGTGGCGCGCGAGCTTGTCCACGAGCGTGGACTTCCCGGCACCCGGACTGCCAGTGATGCCGATGACGTCGGCGTCGCCCGTATGCGAGTGGAGGGCGCTGACGAGGTCGCGGTAGCCCGACGAACGGTTCTCTATTTTCGTGATGACCCGTGCGAGCGCGCGGTGCTTCCCGTCGAGCAGCTCCTCGATGAGGTCGGCCATCGGGGTCAGTCGCGGTGTGGCGCGTTCTCCCGGACGAACTCGACGGTCTGCTCCATCGTCGCGCCGGGCCCGAATATCTCGGCGACGCCGGCGTCCTTGAGTTTCTGGCGGTCGTCCTCCGGGATGATGCCTCCGAGGATGACGAGGGTGTCGTCGGCCGCGTCGTACTCGCGCAGGCCCTCCATTATCTTCGGGACGAGGGTGTTGTGGGCCCCCGAGAGGATGGAGACGCCGAGGACGTCGACGTCCTCCTGGACCGTCGCCTGGACGATCTCGTCGGGCGACTTGTGGAGCCCCGAGTAGATGACCTCGAAGCCGGCGTCGCGGAACGCCCGTGCGATGACGTGTGCCCCCCGGTCGTGGCCGTCCAGGCCGACCTTCGCCACGAGACACCGGATGGTCCGCCCCTCCGCTGCGTCTGCGTCTGCGCTCATACCCGGTGAATCGGTGGTACACCGTTTCACTCTAACGGTCGTTCACGGGCGGGGTGGAAGCGAAGCGGCCATACCGTCCGCACCCCAATCGGCACCATGGCCACAGCGTCCGGCGAGAACGTCGTCAAGGAGCACCCGCGGGCCATCACGGCCGTCCTCTCCGTCATCGGCTACGCCCTCGTCATCGGTGCGTTCGAGGGGCTCATCCCGCTCTTCCCGGAGCTCTCCCGTGACACCGTCGTCCTGTTCTCGGACCTCATCGCCGTCGTGAACACCCTCGCGCTCACCGCCCTCCTCGTCGGATGGCGGTTCATCCGCCGCGGGGAGGTCGAGAAGCACCGCAGGGCGATGCTGACGGCGTTCTCGCTCATCGTCGTCTTCCTCGTCCTCTACCTCTGGAAGGTCGGGGGGGGCTTCGAGAAGAGCATCGCCATCCGGGAGGGGCAGTTCCTCGCCGCCTACGCCGGCATCGTCGAACCGCTCTACCTCGCGATGCTCGCCGTCCACATCCTCCTGTCGGTGGTCGCCGTGCCGGTGGTCCTCTACGCCATCGTCCTCGGCCTGACCCACACGCCCGAGGAGCTGCGCGACACCGCCCACGCACGCGTCGGCCGCATCGCCGTGAGCGCGTGGTCGCTCAGCCTCTTTCTCGGGGTGGTGACGTACTTCATGCTCAACCACGTCTACTCGTGGGAAGTCCGCGAGGCCGCCCTCCTCCTCCTGGTCGCCGTCCCCGCCGTCGGGGACCGACTCCCCGGACGGGACTGACCTACCGAGCCGTTCTCTCCCGCGCCGGGCGACTGTGTGTGGGTGTTACCCACTCGCACACGCTGTATATACTGTCGACGCTTACCCGAGGTAAGTCCGGTGACGGCGCCGCCGTCGCGTGGACGCCTATGACCGAGGACACACGCTATCAGGACCTGTACCGCTCGACGATACCGTCGGTCGTCTCCATCTACATCGCGGGCGACGGCCGCGGCCCCGGCGGAGCGGGGTCGGGGTTCGTCTTCCGCATCGAACGGCCGGACGGGGGCGACCCGGACGCCGGCGACGACGGCTTCGTCGTGACCAACGAACACGTCGTCCGCGACAGCGAGCGCGTCGACGTGCGCTTCAGCGAGGGCGACTGGCGCGTCGGCGACGTCGTCGGCGTCGACGCCTACACGGACCTCGCCGTCGTCCACGTGCCGGACATCCCCGACTACGCCCGGCCGCTCGCGCTGGCGGCGAGCAACCCCGTCCCGGGGACGCCCGTCGCCGCGCTCGGCAACCCGATGGGGCTCGACGGCTCCATCTCCGTCGGCGTCGTCAGCGGGTCGAACCGCTCGATGTACACGCGGGAGGGGTTCGCCATCCCCGACACCGTCCAGACGGACGCGCCCATCAACCCCGGCAACTCCGGCGGGCCGCTGGTCACCGTCGACGGCGACGTGGTGGGCATCAACCGCGCCCGCGGCGGCGACAACATCGGCTTCGCCGTCAGCGCGGAGGTGGCCGCCCGCGTCATCCCCGCCCTCGTCGAGTCAGGCGAGTACCGCCACTCGTATCTCAAGGTCCGTACGCTCGACGTCTCGCCCAGCGTCGCCGAGGCCAACGGCCTCACCGAGACAGGGGGCGTCCTCGTCGTGGACGTCAGCCTCGGGCCCGCCAGCGGCGCGCTGCTCGGCGCCCGCGGCACCCGGACCGTGCGGGGCCGCGAGATACCCGTCGGCGGTGACGTCATCCGGAGCGTCGGCGGCCGGCCCGTCGACTCCCACGAGGAGCTGATGCGCTACCTCCTGCTCGAGACCAGCCCCGGCGACACCGTCGAGGTGGAACTGCTCCGGCGCGGCGAACACCTCACCGAGCGGGTCACGCTCGGCGAACGGCCCGCACCCGGCGGCCGTCGCCGGCGCGGCGGCGGGTCGGGTCGCATCCCGGTCCGCTGAGGCGTTCTCCCTTCCTTTCTTTCAGTCCGTCCGCGGGAGCGCCACCGCCCCCGCGAGGAAGAACCCCGTCGTGAGCACCAGCAGGACGCCGAGGCTCGCCAGCGGGTCGAGGAAACTCGCCCCGTCCTGCAGCGGCCAGTACGTCGCCCCCCGCACCCCCCGCGAGAACCACGTCAGCGGGGAGAGGTTCACGAGCGGGCGGAACCACTCGGGCAGCAACGAGAGCGGGACGAACGTCTCCGAGAGGAACAGGAGTGGGAGGGCCACCCCGTTCGAGGCGGCGATGACGCCGTCCTGCGAGTCCGCGATACGCCCGAGCAGCGCGCCCAGCCCGCAGAACAGCGCGACGCCGAGCGCGACGAACGGGACGAGCAGCGGCGAGAACAGTATCTCCGCGCCCGTCACGAGCACCACCATCGCGAGGATGACGAGGCTCGCGAGCCCGATGATGAGCACGTTGACGAGGGTGTGGGCGAGCAGCCACTCCGTCCGCGAGAGAGGGGTCGTCGCCAGCTTCTCGAAGCGGTTGCCCTCGCGGTGGCGGGCGACGGTGCTCCCCACCCGCGAGAGCGGCGTGAACAGGACGACGACGGCGAGGTACGCCGGCACGTAGTAGCCCGCCGGTTCGGTGAACAGGCCGCCGCCCGTCGGCTGGGTCTGGACCAGCGCCCCGAAGATGAGGATGATGATGACGGGGAAGAAGAACGTGAAGAACACGGCCGTCCGCCGCCGGAGGAACGAGTTCCACGCCGCCCGGGCCTCCGCGGCGACGCGCTTGCCCCGCGTCATGCGACGGCCTCCTCCCGCTCGACGGGTTCACCGGACTCGTCGACGCCCCGCCCGGTCAGCGCGAGGTAGACCGATTCGAGGTCCGGCTGTTCCCACCTGAGCTCGTCGTAGACGACGTCCTCCTCCTCCAGCGCGCGGACGATGGCGCCGATTTCGGTCGGCGGCACGTCGGCGACGACCACCCCGTTGGATGTCCGTTCGACCCGGTAGCCCCGCCCGTCGAGGGCGGCGGCCGCGGCCGCCGGGTCGGCACCCACCACGAGTTCCGGCTGGCCGCCGTAGGCCGCCACGAGTTCGCGGGGCGTCCCCTCGGCGGCCACCGCCCCGTCGGCGAGCATGACGACGCGGTCGGCGAGGCGGTCGGCCTCCTCCATGTAGTGGGTGGTGAGGAACACCGTCGTCCCGCCCGCGGCGAGCGACTCCAGGAGGTCCCAGAGGTCGCGGCGGCCAGCGGGGTCGATGCCCGTCGTCGGCTCGTCGAGGACGAGCAGGTCCGGGTCGTTGACGAGCGTGACGGCGACACAGACCCGGCGCTGCTGACCACCCGAGAGGTCCTCGTACCAGGTGTCGGCGTCCTCCAGCATCCCGACGTCCGAGAGCACCTCGTTCGGGGGGCGGGCCTCGTCGTACAGGCCGCCGTAGTACTCGACGAGTTCCCGGGCCGTCAACCGCGCGGGCGGATTGAACGACTGCGGGAGCAGGCCGACCCGCTGGGTGTCGACGGACTCGGGGGGGCCGCCGAACAGCTCGACGCGACCCTCGTACTCCGTCGTGCCCGTCAGCGCACGGATAAGCGTCGTTTTCCCCGCGCCGTTCGGACCGATGAGGGCGAACACCTCCCCCTCGGCGACGGACAGCGAGACGCCGTCCAACGCGACGGTGTCGCCGTACTCGCGGCGGACGTCCTCGGCGACGATGACCATACCACCACTCGCGCGTACCGCCGCGTAAGGATTCGGATTCGGCTCCGAGTCCGGGCTCCTCTCGGACGGGGCCGCCGTACACGCTTTTGTCACCCCCGGCCGTCGCCCCCCCATGGACCGCGTTACGCTCGGCTCGACCGGCCTGCGGGTCGCCCCGCTCTGTCTCGGCACGTGGCGCTTCGGCCAGGAGTCGAAGGGCACGACGGAAACGGACCGCGGGCAGGCCCACGACCTGCTCGACGCCTACGCCGACCGCGGCGGCAACTTCATCGACACGGCCAACGGCTACGGCGACGGCCGCTCGGAGGAGTGGATCGGCGAGTGGCTGGCGGAGCGCGACCGGGAGGAGTTCGTCGTCGCCTCGAAGGTGTACTGGACGCAGATGTCCGAACCCGACGAGAACCTCTCGCGGAAGACGATACGCGCCGAGATCGAGGGGACGCTGGAGCGCCTCGACACGGACTACCTCGACGTCTACTACATCCACCGCTGGGACGAGGAGACGCCCATCGAGGTCACCCTGAACGCCCTCTCGGACCTCGTACGCGAGGGGAAGGTCCACTACCTCGGCGCGAGCACGATGGCCGCCTGGCAGCTCACGAAGGCGCTGTGGACGAGCGACGTCGAGGGGCTCGACCGCTTCGAGGTGACCCAGCCGCTCTTCCATGCCGCCTACCACGACGACGTCCGGGACTACCTCGACGTCTGTGCCGACCAGGACCTCGCGGTCTGTCCGTACTCGCCGCTCGCCGGCGGTTTCCTCACCGGGAAGTACGAGCGCGCCGACCCCGAGGACCCGACGGTCGTCGAGGGGCCGGAGGGGTCCCGGGCGACCCTCGACGACCGCTTCTCGGAGTTCTACCTCTCGGAGCGCGGCTGGCACGTCCTCGACGCGGTCCGCGAGGTCGCCGAGGACGTGGGTGCGACGCCCGCACAGGTCGCCCTGCGCTGGCTGATGGACCGCGAGGCGTTCACGTGCACGCCCATCGTCGGGGCGCGGACCGTCGACCAGCTGGACGAGAACCTCGGTGCGACGGACGTCTCGCTGTCGGCCGATCAGCGTCAACGAATCACGGACGCCCGCTACGCCGAGGACGGGCGGCGCTGGGGACACTGAGACGGCCTCCCACGCCTCCCCAACGGCTTTCCGGGTACGCACAGCCCTCTCCGACATGAGCGACCAGCGAACCCGGGTCCGCGACGGCTACGACGCCCTCGCCGCGGACTACGACGAGCAGCGGACCGCCGACCCGCCAGCGACGCTCGACGCCCTCGTCGACCGCCTCGACCCGGACGGCCGGGTCCTCGACGCCGGCTGCGGCGGCGGGAAGCCCGTCCTCGCGGAACTGGGCGAGGGCCACCGGACGGTGGGCCTCGACTTCTCGGCGGCCCAGCTGGCTCTCGCCCGCGACCGGACCGACGGGCCGCTGGTCCGGGGTGACGTGACCGGCCTCCCGTTCGAGGGGGCGAGTTTCGACGCCGTCACCTGCCTCTACACGATAATCCACGTCCCCGTCGACGACCACCCGACGGTCCTCGGGGAGTTCGCCCGCGTCCTCCGCGAGGGCGGGTGGCTGTTGCTCACCTCCGGCCACGAGGCGTGGACGGGCCACAACGACGACTGGCTGGACACCGGCGTCCGGATGGAGTGGAGCTATCCGACGGTCGACGACACCCGCGAGACGCTCCGGGAACGGGGGTTCGCGGTCGAGGAGGAGTGGCCCAACGGCCACCCCGACGGGGGGGACTTCCCGTTCCTGCTCGTGCGGTACGAGGGGAAGCGGTAATCGGAACGGGTCTCAGAGCCGTTCGCGGACGAGACGGGCGATGGCGTCCACGTCGAACTCGTCGTCGGCGACGTCGAAGACCGCCTCGCCGTCCACCGACACGCGAAACACGCCGTGGTCGCCCGTAACGAGGGCGACGCGGTCCAGTCGCTCGCCGAAGCTCGTCAGGAGCGCGCGCTGGACGTCCATCGCGCGGTTCAGGAACCCACACGGGACGCAGTACTCGATTTCGACGACGGCCCCGTCGGTGGGACTCGAACTCACCGCCCGAGCACCTCCCGGAGTCGGCCGACGTCGGCCGTCGTGGGCCGCCAGACCAGCAGGACGACGGTGACGACGAAGACGACCGTCGAGAGGCCGTAGGACTGCCCGTAGGCCGCGGAGACGAGGGCGGCCGACCCGCCGACGAACCCGCTCAGGACGCCCGCGATGAGCGGGAGCGTACAGGAGACACACGAGAACAGCCCCAGCACGCCCGCGGCCGCGCCGCCCGTCGCGTCGAGGACGGTGGCGTAGACGAGGTAGGCGAGCGTGAGGTAGCCGAACACCTTGAACGGGAGGAAGACCAGCGTCAGCGTCGACCCGCCGTACAGCACGGCGGGGCTCCACCCCGGCGGGAACGAGTCGAGGACGACGTTCAGGCCGCTCTCGTAGCCGCCGACGCCGACGGCGAACAGGCCCCCGAAGTACGCCAGCACGAGGAAGTACCCCGCAGCGATGGCCCCCGCCAGCAGCCTGCGACGGCCGGTCCCCGTCGGTCGGTCGACGGTCCAGAGCGCCCACAGGCCGGCGTTGATCCAGACGAACGGGTAGACGTAGTACGCGGGGCGCGTCGGGGTGACGCCGGTCCAGATGAGGTAGAGGACGACCAGCAGGAGTTCGGCGTTGAGCAGCGCGGCCCACGCGAGCAGTCCCTCGCGGCTCGGGCGGAGTCGTGCGGTGGTGATGGTGCTCATGGGGTGTGTGAGTCGGAGGTCGGCGGCGCGGTCACAGTGCGATGGCGTCCACGACGATGGCGAACAGGAGCGCGCCGAGGTAGGCGTTCGAGGCGTGGAACGCCCGGAACGCGGCGGCCTCGGTCCGCTCGCGGTGGAGGCGCACGACCGCCCAGAGGAACACGGCGCCGAGCGTCACCGTCGTGACGGCGAACAGCCAGCCGAGGCCGGTCAGCGCGGTCAGCGCCGTCGCCGCCAGCAGGGTCGCAGCGAGGTAGTAGAGGATGTGTTTGCGGGTGACCGTCTCCCCGCGGACGACGGGCATCATGGGGAAGCCGCCGCGCTCGTAGTCCTCCTTGTACGCCAGCGCGAGGTTGTAGAAGTGCGCGGGCGTCCAGAGGAAGATGACGCCGGCCAGCGCGAGGCCGCCGAGGCCGCCGAGGCCGGGTTCGCCGGTGAGTTCGCCGGTGACGGCGACCCAGCCGATGAGCGCCGGGAGCGCCCCCGCCGCACCGCCGATGACGGTGTTCTGGACGGTGTTGGGTTTGAGGACGAGCGTGTAGATGA
>CAYYSW010000078.1:0-10547 GCA_964474395.1 uncultured Halobacteriales archaeon | reverse complement strand
CGCGCCTCGAACTCCGGCGGGCGTCGAGCGAGACCTACCGGCCGGACGTGGCCCTGCGGCGCGACGTCGAGGGACACGTCGCGGAGGGGGCGACCAGCAACATCTTTTTAGTCGACGACGGGACGCTGAAGACCCCGGAGGCGGGCGACCTCCTGCCGGGTATCACCCGCCGGGTCGTCCTCGAACTCGCCGAGGGGGAGTCGTTCCCCGTCGAGACGGGCCGGTACACCCTCGACGACGTGCGCGGCGCGGACGAGGCGTTCCTCACGAACTCGACGTGGGAACTCCGGCCCGTCGGGACCGTCGACGGGATGGACGTCGGCGACGGTCCCATCACCCGTCTCCTCTCCCGGCTCTACGACGAGCGCGTCGAGGAACGCTGCTATACCTGATTCGTGATCCTCCCGTTCAGACCGGATGTGCGTCCTCGCGCTCGACCCCCTCGAACTCCAGGACGTAGTCGGCCCCGAACGCCCCCGCCGGGGTGTGATAGCCGGGTTCGACGTCGCCCGCGAGGACGCGCCGGGCCGACTCGACGGCCGTCGCCGCGGTCAGCGCGTAGCCGTGGGGCGTCCGCAGGCGGGCCTCGTGGGTCGTCCCGTCGTTTCGCACCTCGCCCCAGAGGGTGGTTCGCCCCGTCTCCAGTTCGTCCTCGTCGGGGCCGCTGACGGTAGCGTCGACGAGCGACTCCAGCGCCCGCTTGACGGGCGGGGTGAACACCCACGACGCACCCTGCACGCTCCGGAGCCAGCCCGGGACGTTCGGCGGCACCGCGGCGTAGAACTCGATGTTCCCGATGCCGGTGGTCCGATAGGCCGTCGAGACGTCGCCCCACGGGATGGCCATCGCAGTCCGGTCGCCCGCCCCGAAGTCGACGGTCCGGGTCCGCGACCCGAGCGGGATCCGTTTGATGCGCCCGTTCTCACGGACGGCGCTCGACTCGCCGAGACCCTGCACCATCGTCTTGAGCGTCCCCGCGGAGGGGCCCCCCGGCGAGTCGAACCCCAGCGCGAGGTGGGTGGCGTCGGGCAGCGACTCGGCCAGGTGGGCGGCGAGACAGTCCGAGGGGACGACGTCGAAGCCCACGCCCGGCAGGAGGACGCGGTCGGCGGCCGCCGCCTCCTCGTCGCGGGCGGCGATGGCCTGGAACACCTCTATCTCCCCCGTGATGTCGAGGTAGTCGGTCCCCGTCTCGATGCAGGCGTCCACGAGGGGTTCGTGGGTGCGGTAGAACGGCCCGGCGCAGTTCAGGACCGCGTCGACGTCGGTCAACTGCCGGCGTATCACCTCGGGGTGGTCCAGCGTGAACGCCCGCGACGGCAGGTCGTGGGCCGCCGCTTGCCGCTCCAGTTCCCCCGGCGACCGGCCCGCGAGGACGAGGTCGTCGAGGCCCTCCTCGGTGGCGCGGTCGACGACCAGTCGCCCGGTGTAGCCGTACGACCCGTAGACGAGCAACCGCCCCTCGCCGTTCGTGCTCATGCCCCCACGTTCGTCCCCGGACCATGTAACAGCGGGGCCGGCCACGTCGGATCCGCCGCCGGGTACGTCACCCGCGCCGTCAGGTCGCGCTACGTTCATCCCCTGGACGCGCCTCCATAGGGCGATATGCGACACGTCTCCACGACCATCGACATCGACGCCCCGCCGGAGGCCGTCTGGGAATCCCTCGCGGACCTCGACTCCTACGCGGAGTGGAACCCCCACATCACGTCGGCGAGCGGCACCCCCCGCGAGGGGGAACGGGTGTCGCTGACCATCGTTCCCGGCGGTCGCCGTCCGCGGACGGTTCGGGCGACCGTCACCGCCGCCGATGCCCCGCGTCACCTCCAGTGGGTCGGCGTCGGCGGGTCGCGCTGGCTCTTCGAGGGCCGCCACACGTTCGACCTCGAACCGCTCGCTGGCGGCCGGACGCGCCTGACCAACCGGGAGGAGCTCTCGGGGGCGCTCGTCCCCCTCGTCGTCCGACCGGACGCCCACCGTGACTACGAGGCGATGAACGAGGCGCTGGCGGCACGGGTGTCCGACCGCATCGGTCCGGCCGCCGACAGCCACGACCGAGGGACGGGGCGGGCGTGACCGCCGGCAACCAGAACGCTTGAACGGGTCCCCCCCGAACTCACGGTATGGACGAGGACCGACGCATCGCCGCGGTGGAGGAAATCCCCGAGGACGGGACGTTGCTCTTCACGATCCGCGACGGCTTCGACCGCGAGGAGGCGTTCCTCGTCCGGCTGGCCGACGGCGTCGCGGCGTGGAAGAACTACTGCCAGCACTGGACGGACGTCCGCCTCGACAAGGGGAGCGGGGCGGCGCTCCGCGACGGCGAGATCCTCTGTCAGAAACACGGCGCGACGTTCCGTGAGGACACGGGCTACTGCGACCACGGCCCCTGCGAGGGGTCGTATCTCGACGAGGTGAGCGTCGTCGTCGAGGACGGCGTCGTCTACCTCGCCGAGGAGGGCTACGAGTTCGACGGTCTCGGCCCCTCGGGGGACCACGACCTCTCCTCGCGCGGGCGCATCGACTTCTCGGGGACGTAGTCCGCTCGTGAGCGTCGTCCGGGGACCGACGGTCCCGTCGCTCCGACCCCCAGCCACGGCCGGGACGGGCGGGGCCTACTGGATGACGAACTGCGGTTCCTCGACGCCCTCGCTCTTGCACTCGGGACAGCGCGAGGGCCGGTTGATGAGGTCGTCGAAGTCGGTGAACCCGCAGTCGCGACACTCCGGCGGGGCGACCAGCAGTTCCTCGTCGGTCGGGTCGAGCGACTGGGCGATGTGTTCGACGTGCGAGAGCGCCGTCGTCGACCGGATACCGAACTCGTTCGCGAGGCTCCCCGCCGCGGCGGGGCCGCGACGGAGGTGGTCGGCGATACGCTGGCGCGTCGTCTCCTCGGCGCGCATACCGCGCGTTGGACGCGGTACGACAAACAGTTGTCGGGCGTCTGAAGGGGAAATGCCTATGCCGGTACGCTGGGACTTGCGACCATATGCACGCAGTCGTCCTGGCCGGTGGGTACGCGACGCGACTGTGGCCCATCACGCGCCATCGCCCGAAGATGCTCCTCCCCGTGGGCGAGACGACGGTCATCGACTCGGTTCTCTCGGACTTGGAGGCCGACGAACGCATCGACCACGTCTATCTCAGCACCAACGAGCGCTTCGCCGACACCTTCGAGACACACCTCGACGAACAGGGCTACGAGAAGGCCTCCCTCTCCATCGAGGACACCACCGCCGAATCGGAGAAGTTCGGCGTCGTCGGCGCCCTCGCCCAGCTCGTCGAGCGCGAGGCGGTGGACGACGACCTGCTGGTGGTCGCCGGCGACAACCTCATCGGCTTCGACATGAGCGAGTTCCTCGACTTCTACGAGGAGCGGGGCACCTCGACCATCGCCGCCTACGACGTCGGCTCCCGCGAGAAGGCCACGTCCTACGGGCTCGTCACCCTCGACGGTGACCGCGTCACCGACTTCCAGGAGAAACCCGAGGACCCGAAGAGCACGCTCGTCTCCATCTGCTGTTATGCCTTCCCCGCCGACTCGGTGCGCTTCCGGGAGTACCTCTCGGGGGACAACAACCCCGACGAGCCCGGCTGGTTCATCGAGTGGCTCCAGCGCGAGGAGGCCGTCCACGCCTTCTCCTTCGACGAACCGTGGTTCGACATCGGCACGCCCGACGC
Source organism: uncultured Halobacteriales archaeon (assembly GCA_964474395.1). GTDB lineage: Archaea > Halobacteriota > Halobacteria > Halobacteriales > Haloarculaceae > Halomarina. The sequence goes on along the minus strand of CAYYSW010000078.1, from coordinate 6,866 downwards.
TTACCTCGAAGCCGTCGCGTGGGCCCTCGACGGCGAGAACCGGGTCGCCGCCGACGCCACCCTCACGGACTGCGACCTCGGGGCGAACGTCCACGTGATGGCCGGTGCCGACCTCACGAACGTCTCGCTCTCGAACTCCGTCGTCTTTCCCGAGTCGGTCATCGAGGACGCCGACATCGCGGACACCATCGTGGACGAACACGCCGAGATACACGGCAAGGACCTCGACGGCTCACTGATCGGGTCGTACTCACAGCTCCGCTGACCGCCCCGGGACGGGGCGTCTCGGATTACGCGCGCGCCGGGGACGTGCCCGTCCCCTCCCCGCCGCCGTCCCCATCATCCGACCTGAACTGTTCGGTACACCTTCAGGTGGGTCCGTATCTTTCCGCTGTCTCGTGCGGGTGTGGTCACTGTCGACCCCGGCCGTCGAGAGGGGTTCCCCCGCGTCACCGCCCCGGGTTCCCGCCTCCGCCGGCGTTCCCGTTCCCGTTTCGGCCACCGTTGCCGTTCCCCGGGTCGCCGCCCTGCCCCGGTGGTCCACCCCCGCCCGGCCCTCGTCCGGGGTTCTGCCACGCCTCGACGGCCTGTATCGGTACCGTCGCCCGGACGTTCTCGCCGCTCGCGCCCTCGACGAACGCCGCGATGGGCGTCTCGGGGGGGTTCTCGGCGATTTCGACCAGACGACCCCCGACACCGATACCGTAGGTCGAACTGGTGCCCTCGACGAGCACGAACGACTGGTTCGCGCGGGTGGCGACGGAGATGCGCTCGCCGATGCGGTCGCCGGGCACCTCGCTCGGGACCTGCAGGTCGGCCCCGACGAGCCCCGTCACCCGTCCGGGCGGGGTGTCGAAGAAGACGTACACCGCGCCCCCGTCGGGCGCGCCGAGGTCGCTGTCGGGGACGCCGACGACGGTATCTGGCTGCGGTCCGCCGGTGACGTTCGCGACCCGGACGACGTAGCCGGGACGGGAGACGAGCGGCGAGTCATCGGGTCGGCCGCCGCCCCCGCCCCCGCCGCCGGGTCGGCCCTGCGCCCGGTCGGGGAGCGGCTGGACCGGCCGCTCGAAGTCGGCGGGCGTCTCCCGGACCCGGAAGATACCCCAGAGACCACCTTCCAGTCGACGGACCTGCTTGGTCTCCTGGTAGATGTAATCGCCCACCGAGTCGGTCGTGTTCCCGGCCCCGCCGATGAGGTCGTACCGGGCGGCCTTCCCGACGCTCAACTGCCCGTTGACGCCGGTCGTCGGCGACGCGCTGACGTTCTGGAACCGCCTCCACTGGTGGCCGGCGAGGTGGAACGCGATGGCCCGGCCCTTGTCGGCGGCCTGTCCGACTCGGAACGTCACCGGGTCGTTCAGGACCGCCTGGAGGACCGGCGTCGACGGGTCGCCGTGGACCTCGGAGCTGTAGACGAGGTGGGGGTCGTCCGGTCCTCGCTCGAACCGACGGGCGAACGGCTCGGCCCGGTAGTTGATGCCGAAGTACCCGTGGTCCTCGGAGTCACCCAGCTGGGTGCAGGGGGCGTCCCCGTCGTCGTCCTCCCCGTCCGGCGGGATGACGCAGTTCCCGTTCGGTCCCCCCCTGACGATGTACTGACCGTCGGCGAACAGGAGGGCGTTCTCCCGGAAGTCCGGCAGCCGTCCCCCGCGGGGGTTCGTGACCATGCACTCGGGTTCGGTGGGTATCGGTTCCCCGGTGTCGTTGGTCAACACGACCGACTCCGCGGGTTCGATGACGAGCTGTCCGTACGAGCCGTGGTGGCGGTTGCTCCGGAGGTCCGCGAAGTCCCAGAGGACGGTCGTTCCCAGCGGCTCGTCGGTGTACCAGCGGTACGTGATTGAGTCGCCGGGAGCTGCCGTCTGGTCGTAGTTGAACCCGACCGTCGCCCCGTCTGACCCGTTCACGTCGTAGCCGATGCGCTGGGGGTGGAGGGAGATGCGCTCCGAGCGCTCCCACGGACGGTCGATACGCATCTTCGGGTCGGGATGGTCGTCGGACAGGTTCCGCAGGTCGTTCCTGACGGTCACCTCGACGAGCTCCCCCTCGTTGGCGCGGATGGTCAGCGGGACGAGGTCGCGTACGCCGTTTCGCACCTGGTCGGCGTAGACGCTCGGGACGAACGCGACCCCGTGCGGGTCACGGTCGCCGTAGTCGTCGTAGCGTAGCTGGGTCGACACGGCCGACACCTCGTACGTGCGGTCGGGGTCACGGTCGTCGGGCGTGGGGTCACCGGGACCGGGACGCGTCGGGGGCCGGTCGCCGACGGCGTCGTTCCGGCGCGCGTCGACGTCGGCGGGGAGGTCCCGGTCGTCGTTCCCGTCGTACCGGCGCTTGGCGTCCTGTCCGACCTCGCTCCAGTCGAGCGACGAGTACACTGCCGGGTGGCCCATCCCTCGGAGCTCTCCGTCGGAGACCACGTCGTCGGGGGCCGACCCACCTGGAAGGGGTCGGAGGTGGTTCACCCGGCCGCCCCACACGCGGACGAGCCCCCACATCCCACACCACAGGTCGTCGACGATGCTCGACCCGTAGCGGTAGTCGCGAACGGGCAGCCCGTCCGGGTTGTCGAGCTTGTCGAAGGGGAGCTGCTCGGACTCCGGCTCGAGGGTGTACGTGTACGCCTCCGAGTTGCCGATGACCTCGGTGACGGAGTCCTGCGGGTCGAACCCCTCGGGGTCGATACGCAGCCCGTGAATCCCGAAGTTGTGCTGCTCCTCGTAGGCGCCCTGGAACACGCGGAACGTGATGGGGTCGTCCTCGTAGGCTTCGAGCACCGGCGTCGGCGGGTCGCCGTGGACCGCCGAGCTGTGGACGTACGCCGGGTCGGGATCGTTCCGGGTGTAGTAGGGGGCGTTCCGGTAGTTGATGGCCATCGTCCCGGCGTTCTGGTTGTGCTCGCGGTCCTGATTGATGAATCGCCCCCGTCGGTCCCTGAGCTGGGCGAAGTCGTGGAGGTGAAGCGCCTGCTCGCGGAAGCTCTCTGCGTTCGGCGGATCGATGATCGCCTGGGCGCCGCTGTACACCGGCTCCCCGGAGTAGGGGTCGCGCCACTCCGAGCCCGTCGGCTCGACGATGAGCCCGGCGAACTGTCCGTGCATCACCTCCTCCAGTCCGACGATGTGGTCGTGGAAGAAGATGGCCCCCTCCTCGTCGGCGAACCAGCGGTACTGATTCGTCCCGCCGTTCGCGCTCGTCTCCTGGGTGTAGTTGTAGCCGGTCGCCAGCGAGTCGGTGCCGAGCACGTCGTAGCCGACGAAGTGCTGGTGCATCGAGACCTCGTGGTCGAGGTCGTTTATCAGCGTGAACTCGATGCAGTCGCCGACGTTCGCCCGAATGAACAGCGGCTCCGGGTTCACCTCGCCGTTGCTGACCGCCTCCGGGTCGGTCACCTGGTGGGTCTCGCCGTCGATGGTGGCCTCCTCGAGGACGTAGAACTGCCCGTCCGGGTCGTGTTCCCCGGCGTCGTTGTAGGCGATGTCGGTGGACATCGCCCGGAGGGTGTACTGGATGGTCCGGTTGGCGTCGACACAGGGGTCGGCGTACGGCGCGCCGGGCGTGATCTCCCCGAGCGCCTCCCGCTCCAGTTCCGTCGGCCCCCGAGCGTCCTCCTCGGAGGCCGCGAACGCGTCCGGGACCGTCGGCTCGTTCTGTGCCGGTTCGTCGGGGGGCAGTCGCCCCCGCTCGCCGGGGACGAACTCCGGGAAGCCGAGCGGCGAGTCCTCCGAGAGGAGGTCATCGGAGTTCGGGAGCGGCTCGAGCCACGGCCGGCGCTTGTCGTGGACCCGCATGAACCCCCACATCCCCTCCCCGTAGTGCGGGAACAGGTGGCAGTGAAAGAGGACGTCGCCGGCGTTGCCGTGGACGTAGCCCGCGCCCACCTCGAACGCCTCCGAGAACGACATCCCGGGGCGCGTGCTCCCGGGGCCGTGGCCCGCGACGAGGTAGGACTCGAAGGTCTCGCCGAGGCCGACCGTCTGTGCGTCGACCGTGTCGGCGCCCGTCCGCGGGACCTGCTTCCAGCGGTGGTTGTGGAGGTGATGGACGTGGTTCTCCTCGCCGGAGGCGCCGGCGAAGACGAACTTCACCGGGTCGCCCACGTACGTCTCGTAGACGTTGTCGCCGCCGCCGGGGTCGCCGTTGGTCCAGGAGTTGTAGAACCCCTTCTCGAGGTCGCAGTCCGCACAGTCGTCGTTGACGCGCTGGCCCGTGGGGTCCGCCCGGTAGTTGATGGCGTGGACGGTCTGGGGAGTGTCCGACCCCGGCCACGTGAGGTCGGGAGTCGTCCCCTCCGGCGTGTGGTAGTGGAGGACGAACTCCCGGTAGTGGGTTTCGTCCTCCTGTGGGCCGATGGGTCCGTGGATGTCCGCCCGGAGCCCGCTCCGGAGCTCCCCGCCGGTCTCGGGGTCCGTCCACGTCGCCCCCGGCGGTTCGACGACGAGCGTACCGAACAGGCCCCGTGAGAGGAGGTTCGACTCCTGTGGCGGCGCGTCGGCGGTGGCGACGGCCTGGTTCGCGCCGTCGTAGAAGAACTTCCCCCCCTCGCTGTCGGCCCGCCACCGGTACGTGACCGTCTCGTCGGGTTGGGCGACCGTGTCCGGGTTGAACCCGACGCTCATCCCGTCCGAGCGCCGGACGTCGTAGGGGAGCGACGTCTGGTGCATCGACGCGGGTCTGTCGAGGTGGTTGGTGAAGGTTATCTCGACGGTCTGGCCGCGGTTCGCCCGGATGACCAGCGGCTGAACGACCGACGTGTCGATTCCCGCGGTCGGGTCCTCACCGTCGATGAGCGAGAAGGCGTCGTCGGGCGTCTCCCCGGAGGCATCCCGAACCGCTTGGAGGTCCTCCTCGAGGACGTACATCGCTCCGTTGGGCTGGTGCAGCCCGAACTTGTTGTAGACGATGTCGACGTCGACGGCGTGGACGTCGAACGAGACGACGTCGGCCTGTCGGTCCATCGCTGCCGACTCCAGTGGGTTCGTCGCTCCGCTCACCTCCGGGAGCAACGCCCCGGCCGAGGTCAGCGCCCCCGCCCCCTTCACGAACGTTCGCCGCGTCGGCCGGAACGGCTCCCCACCCCCCATGTCTTTCCGTGTCATACCATCCCTCACAGGCAAACGATATATGTATCATTTTGGCCATTGACATGACATAATAACGTCTGTTCAGGTGGCCGTTCGGATTTTGGTGCCGGGACGGCGAGGAAAACCCGCCCCCGTCGGTTCGGTGCCCGCCGCCACCGCCATCGAGCGCTCCGGGCCCGATCCTCTCACCCGAGTCGCGCGTCGAGTACCCGCAGTCGCCCCCGCGTCCCCTCCCAGTCGGTCTCGTAGTCGAGTTCGATGGAGCGGTCCATGTGCGGACCGTCGGTGACGAGCGTCTCGAACTCGCCGCCCTCCCCGAGGACGTGAACGCCGTACTCCTCGTTGAGGGCCTCCAGTTCGTCGAGCGCCTCCCGGTCGAGGGTGCGACCGAGCCACGACTCGTCGAGTCCGCGGGCGGCGACCTGGATGACGGTTATCTCGAAGCCGGCGTCGAGCATCGCCTCGCCGAGTTCACGAGGGTCCTGCTGCCAGAGCGGGGCGAAGAGCTCCGCGCCGAGCCGTTCGCACATCCCCTCGATGCGGGCGGTCTGGTACTCGCTCTCGACCGCGCCGGCCGTGACCCCGCCGATGCCGCCCCACGTGACCGAGAGGCGTTCGAGGGCCTCCTCCAGCGGTTCGAGCTCCCGGTCGCCCTGTTCGCCCGAGTCGGTGGCGTCGGCCGCGTCGAAGTCCCCGGGGTGGACCGAGAGCAGTTCGATGCCGACCGACTCGGCGGCCAGTTCCGCGAGGTCGGTCGCCGGGACGTGATACATGTAGGAGTCGCCCTCGGGGTGGACGGTGACGAGGCGTTCGACGGGGTGGCCCGCCTCCAGCGCGCGGTAGAGCGCCCAGGAGGAGTCCTTGCCCCCCGAGAAGAGGCTCGCCCACGGGTGGCCCTCCCGGTCGGTGGCGATGTCGGTCATGGGCGGGGGTAGGCGAGGGGTCGGCTTACCGGCTCCGGAACGCGTCCGGCGGTCGGAGGACGAGCGTGGTCCCGGCGACCCGCGGGCGCTCAGGGCTCCGTTCCGGTGTCGAACTCGTCGTCGACGTCGAGGCCGTTCATGTAGGAGGTAAAGCGCACCCCGAGGAGGCTCACGAGGATGCCGACGACGACGAACGCCGCGAGGCGGGGCCCCGCCGACAGTTCGAACCCATCGAAAGAAAGGGGGCCGAGCGTCCCAGCGGGGAGGACCAGCGGGCCGATGACCTCCGCGTTCTCGAGGAAGAACGCGGAGAACCCGCGGACGACGAGCCCGACGGCGACGACGCCGAAGGGGAGGTTCATCAGCGAGGAGGCGACGCTCCCGTCGTCGCGCAACACCTCGTCGAGCAGGCGGCCCGTCGCCGCGGCCAGCGCGCCGAGCGCCAGCCACGGGACGCTCTCGTAGACGAACCGGGTGGCGAGCAACCCGACCCCGAGCGACTCGCCCATCCCGGAGACGGCGAGCGCGCCGACGAACGCGCCCACGAGGGCCAGTCCGACGGCGACGACGTAGGTGACGAGCGACACCTGCCCGGAGTAGAAGGCGTCCCGGAGGCTCCGGGGGAGGCCCGTCAGCAGGTCGTCGATGCCCAGGCCCTTGTAGAGGAAGAACGTCCCGATGACGCCCGCGACGACGGCGACGGCGGTGGTGACGCTGTCGGCGACGGTCAACAGGACGGGGAAGGCCAGCAGGGCGGCCCCGAGGGGGACGAGGACCGTCCCGCGCAGCTCCTCGTCGCCGAGGAACTGCTTGAGGAGGTAGTAGGTGGACTCGATGTCGCGGGCCTGCCGGACGA
>CAYYSW010000077.1:0-10564 GCA_964474395.1 uncultured Halobacteriales archaeon | reverse complement strand
GGCGGTTGACGCAGGCGACGGTCGTCGCGAACGCCGTGACGACGCCGATGTCGTGTTCGACGAGCAGGACGGTCAGCCCGTCGCGGTTCAACCGCCCGAGCAGTTCGTAGAACGCCTCGCGGGACTCGGCGTCGACACCGACGGTCGGTTCGTCCAGCGCGAGCAGGTCGGCGTCGGCCGCCAGCGCCCGCGCGATGACGACGCGCTGGCGCTGGCCGCCCGACAGCGTCGAGAGGCGCCGGTCGGCGAGGTGGGCGACGCCGACGGTCTCCAGTGCGTCCCCGACGCGCTCCCTGTCGGCCGCGCCGAACCGCCGGCGGCCGACGTGCGGGTACCGCCCCATCCGCACCACCTCGCGGACGGTGACCGGCATCCCCCGTGCTGTGCCCGCGGTGCCCTGTGCGACGTAGCCGACGCGCGTCCCGTCGTCGAACTCGTGGGCCGGGCTGCCGAACAGCGTCACCGACCCGCTGTCCGGGCGTTTCAACCCCAGCATGAGTTCGAGGAGCGTCGTCTTCCCGGAGCCGTTCGGCCCGACGAGGCCGAGGAAGTCCCCGGGCTCGACGCGCAGCGAGACGTCCTCGACGGCCGGCCGGCCGTCGTAGGCGTACGTGACGTCCGCGAGTTCGACGACGCTCATGACGAGTCCGCCCCGAGCGCCCGCTCCAGCGACGGCAGGTTGACCTGCTCCAGTATCTCGATGAACCCCCAGCCCTGCTCCTGCCACTCCTCGGTGATGCTCGGCACCGGCGTCAGCGGGAGCACCCCCGTCGCGTCCGTCTCATCGACCAGCTGTCGCGCCGCGCGGTCGGACTCGAAGACCGGTGCGAGGACGTACTCGACGTCGTGTTCCTCGATGACCGCCTGCGCGCGCGCCACGTCCCGTGGCGACGGCTGGGCGTCGGGCGCGAGGCCGGTCAGTGCCTCGACGCGGATGTCGTAGTGCCGACCGAGATACCGGAAGGAGTTGTGACCGGCGACGAGGACGGTGTCCCGCGTCCGGTCGGCGAGTCGCTCGACGTAGGTCTCGTCGAGTGCGGCGAGCCGGTCGACGAACGCGTCGGCGTTCTCCCGGAAGACCGACTCCCGGTCGGGGGCGACCGCAGCCAGACCGTCCGTGATGGTCTCGACGGACTGCGTCGCCCGCTCGGGGTCGAGCCAGAAGTGGGGGTCCTTCGCCGCGTGGCCGTGGTCCTCGTCCGAGGACCCCTCGTGCTCCCCGTCCGATGACTCGTCGTGGGATTCGTGGTCCCCCTCCCCGGCGTCGTGGTCGGCGTGGTCGTCCGACGCGTCCAGCAGGTCGACGTCGTGCCACGCGTCGATGACCTGCACGTCGGGTGCGTCCTCGCGGACGTTGCGGACGACCTTGTCGGCCCACGGCTGGAACCCCTCGCCGACGTAGACGAAGGCGTCGGCGTCGAGGACCGACCGCTGGATGTCGGGTCCCGGCTCCCAGCCGTGGCCGTGCTGTCCGAACGGAACGAGGTTCCGGACCGACTCCCCGCCGGCCACGTTGCTCGCGAAGTCGTAGAGGACGAAGAAGGACGTCACTGCCGTCGCCCGGTCGTCCCCCGGAGTGCCACCCGGGTCCGACGTCCCGAGACATCCAGCCAGGGAGCCCGCTGCGACCGCCGTCCCGAGGAGGAACTCCCGTCGAGTGCTGCGCATATTGTTAATTCTATCCCAGTAATTAATAGCTCTTGCTACACAGTCGTGAGTGGTTAACAATCAGTTCGACATCGGGGTCGTGGGGCGGCGACCTCCCGTCGCTTCACCGGTTCCCGCTTTGTGTGCCTCTCTGCCGGCGGTCGTTGTCCTCGGTATCGTTCCCGCCGTTGTCGGGGGGTATCCGCTGGTCCGCTCACGACCGCCGCTCGAGGCAAGCACCGCGCACGGCGTATCGGGGTCTCAGCGGGATGGGTCCCTCGACGTTCTCGGACGATGGGCCGTCTCCCGAGATACGAGCGAGTGAACAGAACTGACCCACGGGTCCGGACTACGGACGGGTATCGGGGTCGACGGTACCCGTCCGGGGACGGACGCGTCGGGCCGTCGGGTGTCGCCGCCCGGTCAGTCCACGCTGACGTCCTCGCTGACGACGTACTCCGGAACGCCACCCTCGAGGACGGTCCGGACCTGTTCGGCGGCCGACCGGCGGAGCGCGATATCGACGCCTCGGAGTACCACGCGACGTGCGGGGTAGCCACGACGTCCTCGCGGGCGAACAGCGCCTCGCGTTCGGGCGAGGAGAGCGCGCCGGCGGGCGGACACCACACATACAAGTCCGCCCGGTGGAAATCCGTGGTAATGAGCGACACCGAAGAGCGGGGGGAGGGCCGCCCGTCGAGCAAGGTCGCACGCCTCATCGGGGAGTACGACCTCGGGGCGGCCTTCGGGAGCGAACTCGAGACACGCTGGACGAGCGACGGCGACGACCGCCTGAGCCTGCGGGCCCTCGCCGACCTGTTCAATCGGCGCCTGCTCGAGACGGCGATGGACGACGCGGGGATGGCGAGCGTCGACGGCGACGTCGAGAACCTCTATCGGCTCCTGACCGCGGACGACGTGAGCAGCGGGATGCGGACGGAGGCCCGCGCCCGCCTCGAACGCGAGGGCGTCGACGTCGACGAACTGGAGGGCGACTTCGTCACCTACCAGGCGATCCGGAGCTACCTCAAGGACTATCGCGGCGCCGAATACGAGGGGACGACCGACGCCGACCGCATCGAGAGCGCCACCACCACCATCCAGCGCCTCCGCTCGCGGCTCCGGTCGGTCGTCGAGGGGAACCTCGACCAGCTCCGGACGACCGGCCGCCTGACCCTCGGGGAGTTCCGCCTGCTCGTCGACATCGACGTGCTCTGTGAGGACTGCGGCGCACAGTACGGCGTGTTCGACCTGCTCAGTCGCGGGGGCTGTGACTGCGACCCGGGGACGGGGACGGGAACGGGAACCTCGACCCGGTAACACCGGTATCGCCGTTAGCACCGCGAGTATCAGCGCACCCGATACGCGACGCCCTCGGGAGAGGGCCCCTCGGGTCACTTCACTGTGGAGGACCGCCGGCCCCTCCTCCTCGACGACCCTCACGCTGTCGAACCCGGGACCGAGGAAGGCGTCTCCGAGCATGGCCGGACGGTGGAACCACCCCTCGACCACCGCCCCCATCCGCGCCTCCGTCCCCCGCTTCTCGTCCCGGACGACCGACTGGTACGTGGTCGTGTGGTGACCGGCCGACGACGTGAGCGCGCTCACCGAGTGCCGCTCGACGGAGTACCGCTCCGATTCGACGACCTCGACGGCCCAGCTCCCGTTCCGTACGTCGGCGGAGAGCGGCTGGAAATCAGAACCCGCGTCCGGAGCCCGTCGATGTGGGTCCGTACTGTCATGGCTGGGAGCCCCGCTCCCGTATCCGGGCGCACACCGGCGCGGCGGGTTCGCGGTCCCGGGCGAGTTCGAGCGTGAGCCGCCAGCCGTCGTCGGTCGGCGCGACGTCCACGGTCGATGGCTGCCAGTCGAGGTCCCGCCGGTGGAGACCGACCACGACCGGCAACACCGGGAGCCGGTCGTCACGCGGGGAGAGCGCGTAGCCCGTGAGTCGGACCGTGACCGACTGGGTTCCGGCGTCGAGGTCGACCGACCACGGCGCCTGTACGAAGCCGCCGAGCAGACCGTGCCCTCGAAGCCGGCGACACGTCGCCGCGACCGGGTCGTCGCCTGCCGGTAGCTCCCCGAGTCGCTCGGCCGCATCCCCGAGTACCTCCCCCTGCTCGGCGGGCCCGAGGTGCGCGTCCAGTTCGTCCGCCATGCTCTCGAGCAGGCGCAGACAGAGCCGGTCCGGGTCGGCGACGGTCTCGGCGAGGTCGAAGTACGCGTCCACGATGGCGCTCTCGACGTCGCCGTACCCGGCGTCGGAGAGGCTCTCGAAGACCGCGGCGGCGACGCGGTGACAGTACTCGACCAGGTGCCGGTGTCCCGCTCCCGGTTCGGGTCCCGTGTCCGACACGGCGGTATCCGACAGTGCCCCCGCTTCCGCCTCCCGCTCGGTTTCGGGCGGGCCGGTGACCCGCCCCGGTAGCTCGGTGTCCTGGCAGACGACGACGTCGTAAAACGGGAGATGTGGGTCGTACTGGCGGAGTTCGGAGCGGTACTGCTCGGTCGCCCGGGCGGCGGTCCGGGCGGTCGCCCGCGTCCCGAAGCGCAGTCCGGCGGCGGGGACCGGACGGTCGCCCGTCCGTCCGCAGACGAGGAAGTACTCGCCGTCCGTGCTGGCGAGAGTGCGGACGTGTTCGCGAATCTCGGTGAGCGTTGTTTCGACCATGGAACCACCTACTCGGGGTCCCGACCGACGACGCGCCGCGGGGCGCGTTCACGCCACTGGCCGACGGTCCGCCGCTGGTCGAACGGTTCGACGACGCCGGTGATGCCGGGTCCACTCATCGTCGAACCCGCACGGGCCGTTCGGCACTGATGAACGAGTCGCTCCCGCGCTCCGCAAACGAGATACCGCCCCGGTCGGTCCGGCCGACCGTCCAGTCGGGCAGCGGCGGGATGTCGTAGTCCGCCGGGTCGTAGTACCGGTAGACGATAGCCCAGGTGCGCGCGTGCATCCCGGAACTCTCGGCGTCCGGAGTGCCTGCTGAACTCCGCGACGAACTGGTACGCTCTCGAGTCTTTCGGATGCCAGTGTCGCGTTCGCCTATCCCGCCGCTCTCCTCGGCGTCGTTCCGTGCGTCCTCGCTCGCCATGCTTTTTAGGCCAGCCTAAACACCAATAGTCGTTCCGATTTTTAGGTGGGCCTAAGGAAGCTACCCTTCCGACACTGACCCCACACCGGGAGGCAGCTGGATTCCCATCGTCCCACACCTCGACCTCCCACGCCGAGAGGACGACCCGTTCGCACGGACAGTGCCCGTGAGTTCGAGGATTCTTCCCCCCTCATGTCCCGGACGTCGGTCGTCCCGGTTCCCGTGACGAACGCACGCTTGCGGTGCTGGCGACGACCGCCGACGCCGGCGACTATGAGGACAGCGGACACGGGAAACGGTGGCAGTGTGTCTCTCGCTCCTGAAAAGCGTACCTCGTCCCGCGTGAGCGGCCGGCGCTCCCCGCCGTGGTCACTCGCGACGGGAAACCCATATCGACGGCGCGGTGCCCGTCAGCGAGGCGGGGGCGGGACCCCCGTCGCCGGGAGCGACCGGGCGATACGGGACGGGGACTCAGTCGAGCGATTGGACGTCAGAGCTGCTACACCCCGGACAGGTGACCCTGGTCAGTTTCAGCTTCGGTTCCTCGAAGGTCTCCCCGCACTGTTCACACCGGTACTCGAACGTCTCCTCGGAACTCCCCGCGGACCTCTCCGGTTCGGGAACCTTGTCGCGGACCGTCTCGAGGACGCTCATGTGGGGTCGGATACGAGAACATCGTGAAGAACCTGACGATATCAGTACAGTTCCCCGGTACCCGGCGCACCGACATCGACGTTTCCAGTGGAGTATCCGTTCGACCTTCTGCTCGCTGGTCCCCAAGGAACAGAGTCTCACACAACAGTCAGTTCAGGAACCGTTTTGACGGACTGTCGCATTGTCGCGAGCGCATATGTCCGTCATCGGGAGTCGTCGACGATTCCTTCGCCGACTGGCCGTTCTCGTAGTGTGTTGTGGACTGCTCACCGTCCCCCTCGCGGGCGTCGTCGGTGCCGCGAGCACGTCGCAGTCGGACGACGAGGACGGCCCGGTATCGCCGGGGGAGACCTACGAGGGCAACACGAGCACGGACGACGTCGACCGGTACACGTTCACGGCGGAGGAAGGCGAGTACATCCGGGTGACGACACGGACCGCGCACGCCGAGGAGATAACCGCCGTCCTCCTCTCGCCGACGGGCGAGGAACTCGCCACCCAGGAGCTGTACGTCGAGTCCATCGCGTTCGGCACGCGAGCCTGGAGCGGCGGCGAGTACACCCTCGAGTTCCGTGCGTCCGAGACGCTCGGCGAGCGCGGCGGCACCTATCGGTTCACCCCGGAGGTCGTCCCGCCGGGCGCCAACGAACCGGACGACTCGCGGGAGCAGGCCACCTCCCTCCCCATGGGAACGACGGAGACGGGACGCCTCGGGATGGCGACCGTCGACTACTGGACGTTCACGCCCGAGGCGGGCAGCATCGAGGTCAGAATCGAGGGGGAGCCCGGCATCGGGCAACGGTTCGACGCGATGGTCGACGGACCCGGGGAGGACACGTTCGCGACCGGCGAGATGGGCTGCGGACCGACATCCGGCTGTACGACACTCGAACTCCCCATCGAGGACGCCGAGCCCGGCCGGTACTACGTGCAGGTCGCGCCCGCGGGCATCGCCGGGTTCATCGACTACCAGATCACCGTCGTCCAGACGGCCACGCGGTCGGCAGGCGGTGGGGACGACAGCGGCAGCGAGCGCCACCGGCTCGAACTCACCGGCGACGGCTCGCGGGTCTCCTACTCCTTCGAGGTGACGGGCGAGGTCTACCCGACGGACACGCTCAACACCGAGGAGGACATCACCGGTCGGCGCGCGCGGGGAGTCGTCGTGGAGGGGTCCGACGTCTTCGAGTACACCGGCGAGATAGCATCGTTCTCGTCGAGTGCCGACCTCGCCATCGAGGTCGACGGCGAGGCGGTGTCCGCGGCTGAACTGAGCGGCGAGGAGCCGGCCGAGCGCCACACCGTTACGCTCGGGAGCGCCGACGGGAGTGCCGTCGACTACTCCTTCGAGGTCACCGGCGACCTGACGGCGACGGAGTCGCTGAACACCGAGGAACGCATCGACGGGTCGCGGGCGGTCGGACGCGTCATCGAGGGGACCGACACGTTCGAGTACACGGGCGAACTCACCTCGCTCGACGCCAACGGGCCGATAACTGTCCGTATCGACGGAGACGCGGTCGACCCGACGACGCTCGGCTACACGCCACCGGAGTCCGACTCCCCGTCGGGTGAGAACGACCATGCGGACGGGGCCGAGGACGGTGACGGTTCGACCGGTGGCGGTACCGACGACAGCAGGGAGGCCGGAGGGAGCGCCGACGAGTCGAACGGCGGGGACGGGACCGCCGGGGACCAGTCGAACGCCGGTGGGGACGACGATGGCGCATCGAGCGGGGAGAGCGCGTCCGACGACGACGATGGCGGGGAGGGGCAGACCGCCAATGCCGGCCAGCAGGACGGCGACGGTGGACCATCCATGCCGACCGACGACAGTTCGACGACCGAGGGGAGCGGCAGTGCCTCCACCATCGGTCAGGAGCGCTCGCTGAACGACGCCGAACTGGACCGCGGGGATGACGGGGGGAGCAGCAGCCAGTTCGGCGACGGCTTCGGCGTCGGTGTCGCCCTCGCCGCGCTCCTGGCGCTGGTCGGCGGCGGAGCGTACCTCGGTCGCCAGTCGTGACCGCGTAGCATCGTCCCTGTGTCCCCGTTCCCTTGAGCAACGATCTCGTCCCGAGACAGTCGAGCGGACCGCGTCCGGTCGGGGGGTTTTTCGTAGTGACTGTCGAAGGCGTGCCATGGTCCTGCGGCTTCCGAGCGAGATCGTCGTCGATCGCTTCCTGCCGACCGTACGGGTCTCGCGACGGCACTCGACGACCGCGGGTTCACCCAGCGGGAGGTCGCCGACCGGCTCGGCGTCAGCCAGGGCGCGGTGAGCCAGTACCTCCGGGGCGACGCCGCCGTCGAACCCCTGTTCGCCGACCACCCGTTCGAATTCGAACGAATCAGAAAAATATACACACTTTCGACTACGAGTCGATGCCTACAACTATATTGATAGCTTTTGATATTCTGGCCCGTTCAAACATCGACTATTATTGAAGTGGTAGAGTAAGTGTCGTGTTCTTTTGGAAAATTCGAAATCAAGTGGGATTTATTCGATCTGACGGGGGTGTGCCGATTTCAGGTCGCTCTACCGCTTTACTGGGGAATTCTCTCATGAAGGCCATTCGTCTCGTGACCGTCCGAAGGAAACATATGTGTAACGATTTCTGACTCTCACGCCTCGAACGTGCGACTACTGAGCGACCTGCCGAACGGTCCTCCCCGCGGCTCGCGGGGTTCCGGTCCGACCCGGTTCGCATCGCACGCCTCGGGCTACGAGTCCAACCTGACCATCCCCTTGACGACGTCGGGCTCCATCGCCCGCCGGAACGCGTCGTCGATGTCCTCCAGCGGGGATTCGAACCCGACTAGACCCTCGACGTCGACGGCGCCGTCGGCCAGCAGGTCGATGGCCGCCGGATAGGTGTTTCTGTAGCGGAACGACCCGAGGACGTCGATCTCGTTGTCGATGATGTCGAGGACGTCGAACGGGACCGTCGCCTCGCTCGCGAGACCGACGAGGACGACGGTCCCGCCGCGGCGGACGATGTCGACCGTCGACTGGATGGACGGGACCGCGCCCGACGCCTCGACGACCACATCGACGCCCACGCCGTCGGTGTGCTCGTCGACGGCCGCAGTCAGTTCGTCGTTCCCGACGTCGACTGCGAGGTCGGCCCCGCGCTCGCGTGCGAACGCGAGCTTCTCGGGGACGACGTCCGTCACGACGACGTCGGTCGCCCCGCTCGCCCGGGCGGCCTCCATCACCAGCAGCCCGATAGGGCCGGCGCCGGCGACGAGCACGGTGTCGCCCGTCCCGACGTCGCCACGGCGACAGGCGTGGATGCCCACGGAGAGCGGCTCGCAGAGCGCCCCCTCCGTCGTGGAGACGCCCTCGGGCAGTTCGTAGGCGTAGTCCGCCGGCCACGAGACGAACTCGGCGAAGGCGCCGTCGTGCGGCGGCGTCGCCATGAACCGGACGTCCTCACAGAGGTGGTAGTCGCCGCGCTTGCAGTGTGCACAGCGGCGACACGGAACGCCCGGTTCGAGGGTGACGCGGTCGCCGGGGTCGAGCGCGGTGACGTTATCGCCGGTCTCGACGACCGTCCCGGCGCTCTCGTGGCCGAGGACGAGCGGGTCCTCGACGACGTAGTCGCCGATACGGCCGTGTTCGTAGTAGTGCACGTCCGAGCCACAGATGCCGACGTCGCTCACGGCGACGAGGACGTCGTCCGGTCCCGGCGACGGCCGGGGGCGGTCCTGTAGTTCGAATTCGTGGGGCTCGACCAGCACTGCGGTTCGCATATTGGGGGAAACGCGGAACACACACTAATAGATACGGGCGGTCCAGACGGCTCACCACTCGGCGAGGCTGCCGTCCTCGTGGTGCCAGACCGGGTTGTTCCAGTTGACCTGCGTCTGCGCCCGTTCGCGGACGACGTCCTCGTCGAGTTCGATGCCGAGTCCCGGGCCGGTCGGACGGTCCACGTAGCCGTCCTCGAAGCCGAACACGTCGGGGTCCTCGAGCAGGTCGAGCCGGCGGCTCGACTCGGGGTCGTGCAGTTCGAGGTCCTGTTCTTGGAGGACGACGTTCTGCGAGCAGAAGCCGACCTGCAGGCTGGCGGCGAACGCGACGGGACCCAGCGGACAGTGCGGGACGACGGCGACGTCGAACACCTCCGCCATCGAGGCGAGCTTGCGCATCTCGGTGATGCCGCCGACGTTCGTGACGTCCGGTTGGATGACCGAGACGGCGTCGTCGACCAGTATCGACTTGAACTCGTGGCGGGAGTAGAGCCGTTCGCCCGTCGAGAGCGGGACGGCCGTCCCGTCGCTGATGCTCCCGAAGGAGTCCCTGTGTTCCGGGAGCAACGGCTGGTCGACGAACATCAGCTGGTAGGGTTCGACGCGCCGGATGAGCTCCCGTGCCATCGGCTTCGAGACCCGCCCGTGGAAGTCCAGCCCCACGAGGGCGTCCTCGCCGACGGCGTCCCGGACGGCCGCGATGCGCTCGACGACCCGGTCGACCGCGGCGGGCGTCTCCAACGGGCGGAACTCCTGTGGGTAGTTTATCTTGAACGCCTGGTAGCCCTGCTCGCGGGCGTGCTCGGCCGCCTTCGCCACCTCCTCCGCGCTGTCACCGCCCAGCCACTCGTAGACGAGCAGTCGGTCGCGGACGTGGCCGCCCAGTAGCTGGTGGACCGGCATGTCGCAGTGGCGGCCCTTGATGTCCCACAGCGCCTGGTCGATGCCCGAGAGGGCGCTCATGAGGATGGGACCCCCGCGGAAGTACCCGCTCTGGTAGAGCTTCCGCCAGTGGTACTCGGTTCTGGAGGGGTCGGTGAACAGGACGTGCCCCTCGACGAGCTCCGAGACGGCCGCCCGGACGACCTCTAGCCGACCCTGGATGATGGGCTCCCCCCACCCGACCGTCCCCTCGTCGGTCTCCAGCCTGAGGAGCAGCCACCGTGGGGGAACGGCGAACAGTTAGTAGTCGGTGATTTTAATACGGGGGGCATGTGGCGTACCCACTTCAAGGAGTAGGCCGCACGGGGGGAACGGGGCATCCGACGCCGGTCCGCCCACGCCATCGTGACTCGATGACATGGATTTAACAGGGCGGGCGCCGAACGGACGCACGTTCACATGAGCGTACTCGAACGCCTCTCCCTCGACGGAGAGACGGCTATCGTCACCGGTGCGGCACAGGGACT
>CAYYSW010000076.1:0-10610 GCA_964474395.1 uncultured Halobacteriales archaeon | reverse complement strand
CCCGGTCCCCCGGTCGGGGGCGACCCCCGGCGAGGCGGTCTGCGTCACCGGTACGCTCGGGCGCAGCGGGGCCGCCCTCCGCCTGTTCGAGTCCGAATCGGCGTCCGACCGCGAGCGCGCGAACGACCTCTTCCGCTTCGAACCGCGGGTCGCCGCCGGCCGGGCCGTCGCCCCCCACGCCGGGGCGATGATGGACTCCAGTGACGGGCTCGCCCGCTCGCTCCATCAGCTGGCGGAGGCGAGCGACTGCGGGTTCGCGGTGGAGTCCGACGCCGTCCCGGTGGACGACGCCGTCCGGGAGGTCGCCGCGGACGCCGCCGACGAACGCGAACTGGCGGTCCACTTCGGCGAGGACTTCGAACTCGTGTTCACGACCGACGACCCCGAGGCGGTTCGAGAGGCGTCACCGACGCCGGTGGCGGCAGTCGGTCGGGTCGTCGAGGGCGACGGCGTCGAACTCGACGGCGAGGCGCTCCCCGACAGGGGGTACACCCACGGGGGCTGACTCAGGCGAACTGGAAGGGAACGGGGGTGAAACAGAGCAGCCCCAGCACGAAGGTGACGACGCCGAGGGCGACCCGCCGGGAGTCCAGTTTCTCGTCGTGGACGGGGGTCGCGGGCCCCGCGTACGCGAGGCCGATGGCGAACAGGCCCCAGAAGAACCAGAGGACGACCCCCTGGAACGCCTCGTCGGCGACGAACAGGAGGTAGCCGCCGAGCCCGAACAGCGCGGCGGGGACGAGGGCGGCGACGGTCTCCTGGCGCTCGCCGAGCATCGCCCGGACGATGTGGCCGCCGTCGAGCTGACCGACCGGGAGGAGGTTGAGGAACGTGATGAACATCCCGACCCACCCGCCGACGACGACGGGGTTGACGCGGCCCGCCGCGGGGTAGAGTTCGGCGCCCGTCGCCAGCGCGATGAACTGGATGATGGGCGGGTAGTTCAGCTCCTCGATGCCGATGACGGGGCCGGCGGCGACCGGTTCGAGCTGGAGGCCCACCGCGGTCACGAGGACGGCGGCGACCAGCCCGGCCAGCGGGCCGGCGACGGCGATGTCGAACAGCGCCTTCCGGGTGGGGATGCGCTCGCGCATCTTGATGAGCGCGCCCATCGTCCCGAACACCGTCGGAACGGGGATGAAGTAGGGGAGGCTCGCGTTCACGTCGTAGCGACGGCTCATGACGTAGTGGCCGAGTTCGTGGACGCCGAACACCCCGAGGACCGCGACGGCGAACGGCCACGTCCGCAGGAGCGACCCGGGGTTCGAGAGGTCGGCCTCGATGCCGTACCACTCGAAGCCGGCGAGGAGCGTCGTGAACAGGGTCAGCAGCGCGAAGACGATGTTAACCCACGGGACGCCGCCGGTCCCCGTCGAGCGGGGCTCCGCGACGAGGACGTGTTCGCCGGTCCGGACGCGAAGCGACACCTCGTAGCCCGCCTCGCGGAACAGCGGCCAGAGGCGCTGTTCGAGGGCGTCGGGTGGGACGGTCGGCCGTCCGAAGTAGAGGAGCGTCTCGCCCTCGCGGCGGGTCTCGTAGACCCGAAAGACGGAGCGAAAGGCGTCGACCGGTGGACCACTGCTCGGTCCATCGATGTCGTCCATCGGCCGTAACAACGGGGGCTGTCCGCATAAACCCCGTGACAGAAGGAGGGTGGTGGGGACCAGTCGGCGGGCGGTTCGGGCGTCGATTCGGCGGGTCCGAGGTTCCGACTCAGGCCTGTGCCTGCGCGGGGGCGACGCGCCACGTGGTCGCGCTCGTGTACGACCACTTCTCGATTTCGAGGTCCGTCGCCGAGTCGCTGAGCTTGACCATCAGCGCGCCGATCTCCTTGGGGGAGAGACCGACGTCGTCGGAGATGAACTTACTCTTGAAGTACATCTCCCCGTCCTCGGCCCGACGGCGCAGGTACGAGAGCAGACGGTCTTCCTTGCTTTCGAACTCGGTGGAGGGTGCAGTGACGCTCATGTGTGTTGCCTCGCTCCGAGCATTCGGTCTGGAGGACATATAGGCGGAGGAACCTTAGCGTCGCTTCACTCCCGGCGAGGGGTTGAATCCGAGTAAAACGTGTCTTTCACGAAGGCAGTAGAGGCGCGCAGAAATTTTAGAACCCGCTCTCACGTTTTGTTTCACACATCATTGCCGATTCGAAAACAGGGTGTAAATGTCGGGTTTCTCGCGACCCGTTCGCGTAATGGGCGCGTTATTGTGCCGACTCGCCGACGCGAGTCGGCTCACGCGCGGTCGTGAACCCAGAACTCCTCCTCGGCCGTCACTTCCTTCTTGAAGATGGGAACCTGTTCCTTCAGGCGGTCGATGCCGTCCTCGACGGTCCGGAACGCCTCCCGTCGGTGGCCCGCGAGGACGACGACGAAGACGATGTCCTCGCCGTCGGCGATGACGCCCGTCCGGTGGTGCATCCGGACCTCGAAGACGCCCTCGCGCTCCTCCAGTTCGCGCGAGAGGGCCGCCATCCGCTCCTCGGCGACGCCCTCGTACTTCTCGAACTCCAGGAGTTCGGTGCGCGCGTCGTCGTCACTGTCCTTTGCTCGCACTCGCCCGGTAAAGGTGGCGATTGCCCCAGACCGCTCGGCGCGCGGCGACCGCTTGACCGCCTCCACGAGCGATTCGAGCGTCTCGTGGGGTTCGGTCCCCTCGACGGCGCCGACCAGCGACGCGAGGTCCGCGTCCGCGGCCGACTCGACGCGCGCGATGACGTCTACCCCGTCGGGTACCGTCTCGCTCCCGGCGACGACCGTCGGATAGCGACTCGCCCCCTCCCCGTCGACCACGAGGTAGTCGTGCGTGCGCGCACAGTCGTCGACGACCTCCTGGAGGGAACGGGCCGTCCCGGACGCGCTCCACCGGCTCGCCCCGAGGACGTGGGTGACGGCGGCCCCCGACTCGTGGAACGCCGTCGGGTCCGTGTCGCCCTCGTCCCTATCCCCCTCGGAGTCGGCGTCTGCACCGGCGTCCACGAAGACGGCCGCGACCCGACCCTCCTCGGCGAGTCGGTCCACGAGTCGTTCGGCGAGCGGCGTCGACTCCTCCCCGGTGACGGCGACGATGTGCATACCCGAACACGCCGGCGCAGGGGCTTTAGCCTTGCTTCGTACCGGGCGGGACCACCCGCGTCTGTGCTTGGCAATTCTTAAGCGGCGGAGTCGGTAACTCCCGGCAATGAGAGCAGTCGTCTCCGTCGGCGGGAGCGTCCTCGTTCCGGACCTCGACAGCGGGCGGGTCACGGCCTACGCGGACGTCTTCGAATCGCTTCTGGAGGAAGGGTACGAACTGGGGCTCGTAGTCGGCGGCGGCCGGGTCGCCCGCAAGTACATCGGGGCCGCACGCGACATCGGCGCCAACGAGATGGCCCTCGACCAGCTGGGTATCGGCGTGACCCGGCTCAACGCCCGCCTGCTCATCGCCGCCCTCGGCGAGCGGGCCGCGCCGACCCCCCCGGAGGACTACGAGGTGGCTGCGACGGCCCTCCACCGCGGCGACGTGCCGGTGATGGGCGGTCTCGTCCCCGGCCAGACCACGGACGCCGTGGCCGCCGCCCTCGCGGAGACGGTCAACGCCGACCTGCTCGTCTACGCGACGAGCGTCCCGGGCGTCTACAGCGCCGACCCGGACAAGGACCCCGACGCGACGCGCTACGACGAGATATCCACGGGCGAACTCGTCGACGTCATCGGCGGTATCGAGATGAGCGCGGGGAGCAACGCCCCCGTCGACATCCTCGCCGCCAAGATAATCCAGCGCTCGAACACCCGGACGCTCGTCCTCGACGGGAGCGACCCCGACCGCGTCCGGCGCGCCATCACGGACGACGACCACGACGGGACGGAGGTCGTCCCGTGAGCTCCGACGCCCCCGAGGAGGCCGACTCCACGGCGGCCTTCGACAGCGACCCGCTGACCGCCGACGAGACGAGCCGCGAGGAGGGACGCGGCGAGCGACACCGGGCGTTCTGGGCCGACACCGTCGCCGACGAGATAGCGGCCCGCAACCCCGAGGACCCCATCATCATCAAGGGCGGCGTCTCGCCGTCGGGCGTGCCCCACATTGGCCACCTCAACGAGATCATGCGCGGGTACTTCGTCGCCGAGGCCCTCCGCGACCGGGGCCACGAGGTCCGGCAGGTGTTCACCGCCGACGACCGCGACCCCCTGCGCGGGGTCCCTCGGACGCTCTCGACGCTCGACTGGGAGATCGTCTCGCTCGGCGACACCGAGAACCCGGGCGCCCTCGGTCGCAACCTCGGCAAGCCCCTGACGAGCGTCCCCGACCCCTTCGGCTGCTGTGACTCCTTCGGCGAGCACCAGACCCGCCTGCTCTCGGGGATGGCCGAGGCCGTCGGCGTCCCCATCGAGGTCGTCTCCAACACCCAGCTGTACGAGGACGGCGCCTTCGAGGACGTCACCCGCGAACTCCTGGAGAAGCGTGACCTCGCGCGGGACGTCCTCTCGGAGTACCAGGACAAGGTCGAATCCGGCGGCGAGTACGTCCCGTTCAACCCAATCTGTGCGGACTGCGGGAAGATAACCGAGGACGTGCGCGCGGTCGACCTGGAGGCGGGCACCGTCGAGTACGTCTGTTCGGACATCGAGGCCGGCAATCAGGTCATCGAGGGCTGTGGCCACGAGGGGACGGCGACGTTCCGCGAGGGGAAGCTGCCGTGGCGCTTCGAGTGGCCCGCACAGTGGAAGGTCCTCGACGTGGACTTCGAACCGTTCGGCAAGGACCACGCCGAGGGGTCGTGGCCGAGCGGCGAACACATCGCCCGCGAGGTGCTGGCGTTCGAACCGCCGGTCCCGATGGTCTACGAGTGGTTCACCTACAACGGCGAGGCGCTCTCCTCCTCGTCGGGCCACGTCATCACCGTCGACGACGTGCTCTCGATGCTCGAAGTCGAGGTGTTCCGCTACTTCTTCACGAAGGCGCCCAAGCGCGCCCGCGACTTCGACGTCCACCGGCTCGACCAGCTGGTCGACGAGTTCGACCGCTTCGAGCGCCTCTACTTCGGCGAGGGGTCCGGCTCCGAACAGGAACGGGCGCTCGCCGAGCGCGCCTACCCGATGTGCGTCGACGAGGTACGCGAGGACCGGGTCCGGGTCCCCTACACGTTCGCGGCCGTCCTCGGGATGACCGACGACGCCGACCTGCGGACGACGATGGCGACCCGCAGCGGCCACCTCCCGGAGGACGCCTCCGACCGGGCCGTCGCGGACGCCCTCGGGCGCGTCGAGAAGGCCCGGACGTGGGCGGTCCGGACCGACAACGAGTACAACTACCGGCTGGCCGAGGAGCTCCCGGACGTCGACGTCACCGACGGGGAGGCCGCCGCCCTCGACGCGCTGGCCGACTTCATCGAATCGGAGTCGCCCGACGAGGACGCCCTGCAGGAGGAGATATACGAGGCCGCCCGCGACGAGGGCGTGGAGGTGGGCGACTTCTTCGCCGTCGGCTACCGCCTGTTCCTCGACGAGGAGCAGGGCCCGCGACTCGGCCCGTTCCTCGCCGCGCTCGACCGGACGTTCGTCCTCCGGCGGCTTCGCCGCGAGGGGTAACTCTCATACGCGCAACCCCCCTTCCATCCGGTAATGGTCGATACGCTCTGGCTGGTCCTCTCCGGGGTCGTCCTCTACACGGTGCTCATGATGGCCCTCCGGGCACGGGGCGTCCTGCCGGACTCGGTCCGTATCTCCGGGCCCATCACGACGATTCACACGATGCGGGGGAAGGTGTTCCTGGACAAGCTCGCCCGCCCGAAACGGCTCTGGCGGGCGTGGGGCAACTTCGGCATCGGTATCGTTCTGGTCGTGATGTTCGGCGTGTTCTTCGCGGTCCTCTTCGCGGGGTTCAGCGCGCTCACCAACCCACAGCCCAGCGCCGTCACGGAACCGCAGAACGTCCTCGTCATCCCGGGGGTCAACGAGTTCCTCCCGCTGTCGGTCGCCCCCGAGATCATCGCCGGCCTCCTCATCGGCCTCGTCGTCCACGAGGGGGGCCACGGCCTGTTCTGCCGTGTCGGCGACATCAACATCGCCTCGATGGGTCTCGCGCTCCTCGCGTTCATCCCCATCGGGGCGTTCGTCGAACCCGACGAGGAGGACCGCGCCCGGGCCGACCGGGGCGACCAGACCCGGATGTTCGCCGCCGGCGTCACCAACAACTTCGCGGTGACTGTCGTCGCCTTCGCCCTCCTCTTCGGCCCCGTCATCGGCGCCATCGGCATCGCCCCCGGCGCGGCCGTCGGTGACGTCGTCGGCCAGTCGCCGGCCGCCGAGGCCGGCATCGACCGCGGGGACCGCATCGTCGCCGCTGCCGGCCAGAACGTCTCGGACGACGCCGCCCTCGACCGGGTGCTCCGGGAGTCCGGCGAGTCGACCGTCGAACTGGCCGTCGTCGGACCCGACGGCGAACGGCGGACGGCGACGGTCCAGCGCTCGCTCATCATGACCCGGTCGACGCCGAGCGTCGTCGGCGACCTGAACGTCAGCACCCCGCCGCGCATCGAGTCGGTCGCCGGGGTGAACGTCTCGACGACCACCGGGTTCTACGAGGCCCTCGCGGAGAACCCCATCGCCACCGTCGGCACCGACCGGGGCAGCTTCGAGCTCGTCGCCGGGGCCTACTACGAACAGGTGACCGAGGACGGCGGCCTCGAGCAGGCGCTCTCCGAGGCGGGCTACGCCACCGAGGGACCCGTCGTCGTCACCCGGTTCGACGGGCAGCGCACCGTCACCGTCGAGCAGTTCCAGTCCGTCAGGGCGGGGACCAGCCCCGGACAGACCGTCCCCGTCGAGGTGTACGTCGGCGGTGAGCTCAGGCAGGTCGAGGTGACCCTCGGCGAGTCGCCCAGCGACGACGCGGGCCTCGTCGGCGTCTCGAACCCCCACATCGGTACGGGCGGCGTCGCCGTCGACGACATGGGCGTCAACACCTACCCGGCGAGCTACTACCGGGACGTCCTCGGTGGCTCGGGCGGGACCATCGAGACGTTCTTCCAGCGCATCGCGGCGGTGCTGTTCCTCCCGCTCGCGGGTACCGTCGGCCAGATACCGTACAACTTCGCGGGCTTCGTCGACCCGGTGACGAACTTCTACACCGTCCAGGGGCCGCTGTCGTTCCTCGGGGGCGGCGTGTTCCTGCTGGCGAACCTCCTGTTCTGGACCGGGTGGATCAACGTCAACCTCGCCTTTTTCAACTGCATCCCGGCGTTCCCGCTCGACGGCGGGCACATCCTGCGCACCTCGACGGAGGCGGTGGTCTCGCGCCTGCCCATCTCCGGCGGCCGGCGCCTGACGAGCACCATCACCACCATCACCAGCGTGACGATGCTCGTCAGCGTCTTCCTGATGATATTCGCCCCGCAACTGCTGCGCTGAGACCGACCCCGCCGGCGCGGGACCGGTTGCGGTCCAGGAACAACCCGCAAACCGTCCGCGTGTCATAAGAGGTATTCTGCGTCCCCGAGTACCCGGCGTACGTCCGAGGACGGGCGCCTCCATGACCGACCCCAGCTACGACACCCAGCGCGACTACACGACCATCCTCGAGAACCAGGTCGAGGAGGGACTGACGGCCATCCGGCGGCCCGCCAGCGGGCAGTTCCTCTCGGCGTTCTCCTGTGGGCTCGACCTCGGCATCGGGATATTCATGCTCTTCGCCGTCCACTCGGCCATCGCCGGCGTCTACGACGGGCCGACGATGAAGTTCATCACGGCGAGCGCCTACACCTTCGGCTTCATCTTCGTCATCCTCGGCCGCCTCGAACTGTTCACCGAGCACACGACCCTCGCGGTGCTCCCGGTGTTGACCGGCCGGGCGGACCTCGAGGACCTCACGCGGCTCTGGGCGGTCGTCCTCGGTGCGAACATCCTCGCGGGCGTGCTGTTCGCGCCCGTCGCGGTGTTCGCGGGGGCGGAACTCGGCGTCGTCGACCCCGCCTCGTTCGTCAGCGTCGCCTCGACGTTCACCGAGATGTCCCCCGGCGGCCTGTTCCTCGGCGCCGTCTTCGCCGGGTGGCTGATGGGACTGCTGTCGTGGATCCTCACCTCCGCGCGCGACACCATCAGCCGTCTGGTCGTCATCTTCCTCATCACGTTCACCATCGGCTTCCTCCACCTGCCCCACTCCATCGCGGGCAACATCGAGGTGCTCACGGGGGCGCTGGTCAGCACGTCCATCACCTACGTCGACTGGGCGGTGTTCGAGGCCATCGCCGTCGCGGGCAACGCCATCGGCGGCGTCGTCTTCGTCGCCCTCTTCAAATACGGCCACGCGGTCCGGTCGGCGGAGGACCCCGACGTGGACATCTCGCGGGGCGACTGAGTTCGGTCACTCGGGACTCGCGACGCCGACGGCGCTGGCGACCCGGGTCTCGAGGAGCAAGAGGAGGTTGTACGTCGAACACACCTGGTAGCCGACGAGCAGCGCCGCGAGCCACGTCCCGACGCCGAGGGCGGTGAGCCCGCCGATGAGCAGGCGCGCGAGCAGGAGGTTGCCGAGCGTGGAGGTGACGTGGACGATGGAGACTGCGCTGAGTTGCTTGTTGACGTCGTCCACGTCGGACTCGTCGGAGAGCGGGCTGCCGAACGCCACGACCGCGAGCGTCGAGTACGAAAGGAGCGCCCCGGTGACGAACAGGAAGACGGTCGTCGACTGTGGCGTGCCGAAGGCCTCGATGAACAGCGCGCCGCTCCCCCAGATGGAGAGCGTGAAGCCGTAGGCCTCCGACTCCGAGCGGAGGTTCGTCGCGAGTCTGTTCCGGTACTGCATCCGGCGGCAATCACGCCTCCGTCCCACTACCCGGTTGGGCTTTCCAGAGCGTGCCGGCGCGAATCGAACTCCAAAGGGCCTTGAACGGTCCGCACCAACCGCGCGTATGCCCGAACCACCGCGGACCGACGAGGGCTGGTACGTCCTCCACGACTTCCGGACCGTCAACTGGGCGGCGTGGCGGGCCGCCCCGGACGAGCGAACCGATCGCGCGCTGGAGGAGGGTGTCGAGTACCTCACGGCCCACGAGGACCCCGAGGAGGGGTGGTCGGCCGTCTTCTCGGTGCTCGGCCACAAGGCGGACTTCATGGTGTTGCACCTCCGCCCGACGACGAGCGAACTCGACGTCGCCGAACGGCGATTCGAGCAGACGACGCTCGCCGACTACACGACGCAGGTCTCCTCGTACGTCTCCGTGACGGAGGCGTCGGGGTACTCGGAGGACGCCCGCGAGTACTTCGACGAGGGCGAGACGGAGAACGAGGGGCTGAAACGCTACATCGAGTCGCGCATCTACCCGGACCTCCCCGACGCGGAACACGTCTGTTTCTACCCGATGGACAAGCGCCGCGGCGAGGAGGACAACTGGTACGACCTGCCGTTCGACGAGCGCGCCGACCTGATGAGCGCCCACGGCGACATCGGGCGCGGGTACGCCGGCAAGGTCAAGCAGATAATCTCGGGCAGCGTCGGCCTCGACGACTACGAGTGGGGCGTCACCCTGTTCGCCGACGACCCGACGGACATCAAGGACCTCCTCTACGAGATGCGCTTCGACCCCTCCTCGTCGCGGTACGCCGAGTTCGGCCGGTTCTACTTCGGCCGGCGCTTCCCGCCGGCAGACCTGCCCGCGCTGCTGGCGGGCGAACCGGTCCCGACCGACGCGGGCGACGACGCCGGCGAGTCCGATACCGGCCGGTCGGAACTCGCTGCCCGCCTCGGGGACCTCGGTATCTCCGTGGACGCCCCCGAGGGCGCCCACGCGGTGCTCGTCCGCACCGGAGCCGACGCCGACGAGGTCGAGGAGGCCGTCGACGGCCTGCGCGGGAACTTCGAGCACTACGACAGCCACGTCGAGACGCGCGTCGAGGACACCGACGAGGGCGTGGTCGTCGTCTCGGCGTGGACGACCGGGAGTGCCGCCGACACGGCGAGCGGCTTCCTCGCGGATCTCCCCGGCGCGACGGAGACGACGGCGGGACCGCTCGACGCCGGCGGGGACGGTGGCGACGCCGAGACGGTGGAGTCGGGCGAGGACCTCGACGACGACATCCGCGCCGAACTGACCGACCTCGACATCTACGCGGGCAAGCCCCACGGCGAGGACGTCTACGCGATGGTCCTCTACTCGGAGGCCGACCCCGAGGAGCTGGTCCCGAAAGTCGAGGACCTCCGGGACGGCTTCGACCGCTACGACACCCACGTCCGGACCGCGGTGTACGAGGGTCGGGCGACCGACCGCGCGGCCGTCGTGAGCATCTGGGAGACACAGAGCGCCGCCGACACCGCCGGGGGGTTCCTCGGCGATCTGCCCGGCATCGTGGCTCGCGCGGGTGAAGAGAGCGGGTTCGGCACGATGGGGATGTTCTACACCGTCAAGCCCGAACACCGCGAGGACTTCGTGGAGAAGTTCGAGACGGTCGGCGGCCTCCTCGAAGGGATGGACGGCCACCTCGAAACCGACCTGCTGGCCAACCGCGAGGACGAGAACGACATGTTCATCGCCAGCCAGTGGGAGGCGAAGGAGGACGCGATGGCGTTCTTCGGCTCCGACGAGTTCCGCGAGACGGTCGAGTGGGGCCGCGAGGTGCTGGCCGACCGGCCGC
>CAYYSW010000075.1:0-10673 GCA_964474395.1 uncultured Halobacteriales archaeon | reverse complement strand
GCCCACTGCCCGTCGGCGAGACCGGTACGGACGAGCGCGGCGTCGAGGAGCGTCGTCGGGCGGTTCGTGACGGGGTTACTGCGGGAGGGGACCGACGCCGGCGGACGCCCGCGAGCCCCGGCGAGGGGATGGAACGGGACGGCGTAGCCCGTGACACTGAACGAGAGGAGCGCCCTCATCGGCCGTTCTGCCGTCACAGAGTACGGCAGAAATTACCACACGACATACCATAATACGTGGCCCCTCGCTCGGTCAGGTATGAGCGACGAACCCGACGACCGTTCGATATCGACCGACGCACTCCACGCGGGACAGGACCCCGACCCGACGACCGGGTCGCGGGCGCCCCCGCTCTACCAGACCACCTCCTACGTCTTCGAGGACGCCGACGACGCGGCCTCGCAGTTCGCCCTCGAGAAGCCGGGGTACATCTACTCGCGGCTGATGAACCCGACCGTCGAGACGCTCCAGGAGCGCCTCGCGACACTCGAAGGCGGCGTCGGCGCCGTCGCCACCGCCTCGGGGATGGCCGCCCTCGACCTCACGACGTTCCTCCTCGCCTCGTCGGGGGACAACATCGTCAGTGCCTCCTCGCTGTACGGGGGCACCTACACCTACCTCACCCACTCCGTCGAGCGCCGGGGCGTCACGACCCGCTTCGTGGACACGCTCGACTACGACGCCTACGAGGAGGCCATCGACGATCGGACCGCCTACGTCCACCTGGAGACCATCGGCAACCCGGCGCTTGACACGCCCGATATCGCGCGCGTCGCGGACATCGCCCACGACCACGGGGCACCCCTGTTCGTGGACAACACCTTCGCCACCCCCTACCTCTGTCGTCCCCTCGAACACGGCGCGGACCTCGTCTGGAACTCGACGACGAAGTGGCTCCACGGGTCGGGGACCACCGTGGGCGGCGTCGTCGTCGACGGCGGGTCGTTCCCGTGGGCCGAGCACGCCGAGAAGTACCCCGAGATCGCGGCGGACAACCCCGCGTACCACGGCGTCAACTTCGCCGAGACGTTCGGCGAGGCGGCGTTCACCTACGCCGCCATCGCCCGCGGCCTGCGCGACCTCGGCAACCAGCAGTCGCCGTTCGACGCCTGGCAGACGATGCAGGGCCTGGAGACGCTCCCCTTGCGGATGGAGCGCCACTGCTCGAACGCGATGGCCGTCGCCGAACGGCTGGAGGCCCACGAGGACGTCGCGTGGGTCACCTACCCCGGTCTGGAGAGCCACCCGACGCACGACACGGCGAGCGAGTACCTCGATGGCGGCTACGGCGGCATGATAACGTTCGGGCTGGAGGGCGGCTACGAGGCCGCACGCAAGACGGTGGAGTCGACAGAACTCGCGAGTCTGCTCGCCAACGTCGGCGACGCGAAGACGCTCATCATCCACCCCGCGAGCACCACCCACCAGCAACTCACCGCCGAGGAGCGCGAGTCCTCCGGCGTGAGCGACGACCTCGTGCGCCTCTCGGTCGGCATCGAGGACCCCGCACACATCATCGCGGACCTCGAACGGGCCATCGAGGCCGCGACCGACTGAGGGAGTCCGGTCCGACTGACCCGGGAACAGACATACTTATAAAAACAAGTATCTCTACATGAATATATGTCACACGTGACGATTGTTCTGGTGTTGGTACTGCTAGTCGTGACTGCCGGGTGTACGGGCGGAGCCCAGTCGGCTGCTGAGCCGACGCAGTCGGGCGGCGATGCTGAGAGGACGACGTCGGACCGGCCCGCATCAGGTGACACATCGGGCACGGCCGACGACGCGGCACCGACCGAGGAAACGGCGGATGCCGGCGAGACGACCGAAACCCCGGACCCGTCGGAGTTCCAGACGGGCAACAGGACGGGGTCGTTCGTCGAGTCGAGAGGCCCTTCGACGTACCTCATGTACTACGCCGAGGCGAACACGACGGCGACGGTGAAGCTGGCGGGCGTCGCCGTACCCGACATCCACGCCGAGAGTATCGAACCGACCGACTTCCGCTACCACGCCACCGACTCGGAGGCCGAACGCGAAGCGCACAGACAGGAGCTGCGCGAGCTCGGCTACGAGGCGGTCCGCGTGGCGCGTGAGAAGCTCTCGCACCCGTCCGGCGAGAACGTCCGCATCCAGCACACCGGCGAGACGACCGACGACGGGACGCCGTTGGTCTACCTCTGGTTCGACTGGGACGGCCGGGACACGCCCTTCAACGAGTACCTGCTCGGTCACGGCTACGCCGTGCTGACCGCCGACGTGGACGACGGGATGTACGACCGGCTGTCGGCCGCCCGCGACTGGGCGGAGGCGGAGGGGGAGGGCCTCTGGGAGAACAACTCGGGCGAGGACCACTCGCACGACTGACCGGCCGACCGCACGGACGACCGATATCCGCTCACGCGCTCATTCGACTCCGATTCCATCGGACCCGAGAAAGCCCGCAGCGGTGAGATGCCAGCGCACTCGCGAGTCCGACTACTCTGTGACCAGGCTGCTCTGCTGGACCTGCGGCATCCAGCGCTGGACGGCGAAGAGGACGGCGGCGACGACGACGGCCCCGGCCCGGACCATCGTCCCCGGATACACCATCGCGACGACGCCGAGGGCGACGTAGACCGCCCGCACGCCGTAGCTGACCGGCGACGGGAGCCCGAACGGCCGGGCCGCACAGTTGAGCCCGTGCGTGATGGCGACGGCGCCGAACAGGAGGATGACCCCCGACTGGATGGTCAGCAGCGAGAACCCGCCGGTGACGATCTCGGGGTTGTAGATGAACGTGAACGGGAGGACGAACAGGGGGAGCGCGAGTTTCAACGCTTCGAGGCTCGTCCGCCAGAAGTTCGACCCCGCGATGCCTGCGGTCACCACCACCGCGATGGCGATGGGCGGCGTGATCCCCGAGAGGATGGCCGCGTAGAACACGAAGAAGTGGGCGGCCAACTCCGGAACGGCGAACTCGCCGGTCAGCGTCGGCGCGATGAGCAGGGCGACGATGGTGTACGCCGCCACCGTCGGCATCCCCAGCCCGAGGATGAGACAGATGATCATCGCGAGGACGGTAGTGAAGAGCATCACCCCGCCGGCGATGCCGACCAGCGCCAGCGAGAGCTTCCCGGGCATCCCCGTGGCGTTCAGCAGGTCCACGATGCCGTTGACCGCCGCGATGATGATGGCGATGGGCGCGACGGTGACGGCACCGAACTTGAACCCCGAGACCGTGTCGGCGACCGCATCGCGGGCCGTCCGCGCCACGTCCGCCTCGCCGACGAGGCTGAGCGCGAGGGGGATGCCCGCGCCGGTCACGACCATCGCGGCGCAGGTGGACAGCGCGGAGGTGAGGACGGTCCACTGGGCGACCCCGAGGGTGTAGAGCAACACGGCGAAGGGGACGCCGAAGCGAACCGCCTCGACCGCGGGGTGGTAACTCTCGTCGAGGTCGGCGAGGCGCGATTCGAGGTCGATACCCCCCTCGGGGAGCTGCTTGACCGACATGTAGTGGACGCCGACGGCGACGGAGACGAAGAACACCAGCGCGGGGATGATACCCGCGATGATGACGTCCACGTAGCCGACGCCGGTGAGCAGCGACGCCATCACGAAGGCGGCCGCGCCCATGACCGGCGGCATAATCTGCCCACCCGAGGACGCGACGGCCTCGATGCCGCCCGCCGACTCGCTTTTCATCCCGCTGTTTTTCATCAGCGGGATGGTGAACGACCCCGTCATCGCGGCGTTGGCGGTCTGTGCGCCGTTGATGGACCCGACGATGAGGCTGGAGACGACGGCCGACTGAGCCACCCCCGACCGGAGGTACTTCGCCGTCCGGAACGAGAGACGCATGATGAGGTCGAACGCGCCGTAGCCGCGCATCAACCCCGCATAGAGGAGGAAGAGGGCGACCCACGCCGCGACGATCTGCGTTATCGACCCGAAGAAGCCGTCGAACTCCAGCGTGAGGACGTTGATTATCTGCCGGCCAGCGATGCCGCTGTGTCCCATCAGCCCGGGAATCGACGCCCCGAAGAACGCGTACCCGATGGCCAACACGACGACACTGAGGAACGCGGCGCCGAACGCCCGGTAGGTCAGGTAGAGGACCACGAGGGTGAACAGCGCCCCCATCGCGTACTCGTGTTCGAGTGCGTAGCCGATGCGCTGGGTCTCCAGGACCTCGTAGTTGAGCCAGACGTACCCCGAGAACCCGACGCCGACGGCGGCGCAGGCCCACAGCCCGAGGCGTTCGAGCGGGCTGTCGCCGTCCAGTTCGTACAGCTCCCGGAGGACGTAGACGAGGATCCCCCCGCCGAGGAAGACGGCGCCGTACTTCGCCCGGGGGACCTCCTGGAAGTACGCGTACATGAGGACCCGGACCCAGAAGACGAACGCGACGAGGGTGACGAGGTTGTTCAGCAGGTGCTTTCGCTCGGTGCCGAGCGGCGAGACCACCGGCGGTTCCTCCTCGGTACTCATGTCGTCGCCCCGCTACCCATCGACCTCGCCGCGGGTGTAGTTGCTCACGTCCACGCCCTGCTCCTCGAGGTAGTCGTAGACGCCGCCGTGGACCGGGTGGTCCTCGAGGTAGAGCTTCGTCATGTTCTCCGGTTCGCTGTGGTCGGCGTAGGCCGGCTGGCCCTCCTGGATGGAGTCGACGTTCTCGGAGCTGATCTTCGCGAGTTCGTAGCCGACGTCGCGTGAGATACTGCTCCCGAACCAGAACTGGAAGTCGGCGCCGTAGACGTCCATCGTCTCGGCCTCGAAGCTCTGGTTCTCCCAGCCGTAGGGTTCGATCTCGCTGTAGCTCGTCCCGCGGGTGGCCTCGATACCCTGCTTGAACTCGTCGGTCATCTCGACGAGGCTGAGGTCCGCCCGGGCGTCGACCTCCGTCGCCCACCCCGCGAGGTTCGTGCCGCCGGCGCCGTACGCCATGATGGCGTCGATGCGGTCCTCGGAGATGGCTCCCGCCACCTCGCCCGTGTCGGCGTTGACGATGGAGTCCGAGTCCTGCAACTCGCCCCAGAGCCCCGCGTTCTCGAGGACGGCCTCGGCCTGCTGTCGAAGCCCCCACTGGGGCGGGAGCGGCCAGAAGTTCGCCCCGACGAGGTCGTCGGTCGTCTCGATGCCCGACCCGTCGACCGCGAGGACGTGCATGTGGAGCGCGGCGATGGACATCGCCTGGTGGGGGATGTTCTCGACGGGCCGCTCCTGGAACGGCGGGAGTTCCTGTTTCGCCGACGCGATGATGAAGTTCCCGCCGGTCATCGCCTGGACGTTCCCCTGCGAGAACTGCCGGAGACTGGGCGGGTCGCCGCCGGTCTCCTGGTTGTTCCAGCGGAGCGTCCCCGCGGGCTCCGTGTCCGCCGAGACGTTCTCGACGACGCGCTGGAAGGAGTTGCTCGCCGCGCCCGTCGTCGTGCTGGCGCTCGGGATGCCGACGCCGATGGAAGTGGTGCCACCGCCGCCACCGCCGCCACCGTCCCCGCCACCGCTCCCATTTCCGTTTCCGCCGTCACCGCCCCCGTCGCTGGCACAGCCTGCCAGTCCGATTGCGGTCGCGCCTGCGAGCCCCTGCAGCACCGAGCGTCTGCTAATCCTACGCATGACCTATGCGCATTCCTCGCATATGATAAGTGTTTCCTTACGCCAATCGAGGCGTCCGGTTCCCTGTCATCTCTTACCCGTCGCGCATCCACTCGCTGGCCTGGGGTTCCGTCGGGTCCGTCGGAACCTCGACCAGCGTCGGCCCGTCGCTCGCACGGGCGTCCGCGATGGCCTCCCGGACGGCCCCGGCGTCGGCGGCGCGGACGGCGTCCACGCCCATCGACCGGGCCAGCGCCACGAAGTCGATGGGGGCGTCCCCCCACCCGTAGGCGCCCTCCGGGAGGCCGTAGCTCCGCGAGGCCTCCTCGCTGATGATGGCGTAATCGTGGTTCGTGAAGACGACGACGGTGACGTCCAGTTCCTCGGCGGCCAGCGTGTGGAGTTCGTGGACGCACATCATCAGGCCGCCGTCGCCGGTGAGCGCGACGGTCTCCCGCTCGGGGTCGGCCACCGCCGTGCCGATGGCCGACGGCAGACCGGTCCCCATCGTCGCCCACGACCCCGGGTTGACGTACCGTCGGGGACCGAACGCCGGGAAGCCGACGAGCGCCCAGATACGGAAGCCGCCGGCGTCGGCGGTGACCGCCGCCTCGTGGGGGACCGCCTCGCGGACCGCCCGGAGCGCCGCGACGGAGGTCAGCGGGCCGTCCCCGCCGACGAGTTCGTCCATCCGGGCGGCGTCGGCCTCGCGGACCGCGCCCGCCCGGTCGGTCCCGTCGGCATCGCGGGCCGGCACGGCGCCGGCCAGCGCCCGGAGCGTCGCGCCCGCATCCGCGACGATGCCGACGGCGGGGTCATAGCCCGTCCCCACGTCGTCGGCGTGGTACGTGACGTGGACCAGTTCGTCGGGCAGGTCGTAGCGCCATTCACCGGTCGCGACGGCGTCGAGGTCCGTCCCGACGGCCACGAGCGGCGAGGCACCCTCGAGGAGGGCCGCGAGGTCGGGGCTCGTTCCGCCACAGAGGACGCCCGCCGACAGGGGATGGTCCTCCGGGAGGACGCCCTTCCCCTTGTAGGTCGTGACGACCGGCGCGTCGGCGTGTTCGGCGAACCGCCGGAGGTCGGCGGCGGCATCGCTCGCGCGCACGCCCCCGCCCGCGAGGACCACCGGTGTGTCCCCCTCGGCCAGCAGGTCGGCGGCCGCCGTGACTGCCGCGTCCGTCGGGTCGGCAGGGTCCGTGGGGGCCGCCCCCCTGTAGGACGCCCCCTCGACGCGCATCGGCAGGAAGCTCTTCGGGACGCCGACACGGACCGGTCCCTTCGGGTGGGTCGTCGCCTCCTCGACGGCCCGCCGTACCGTCGCTGCCGCCGCCTGTGGCGTCCCGACGGTGTGGTTGGCCTTCACCACGGTGTCGTAGGTCTCCGGTGGCGTCTCGTGGATGCCGTCGCCGCCGCGCACGGCCGGGTCCGTCTCGACGGCGAGATGGACGAGGGGCGTACAGTCGTTGAGCGCGTTCTTCAGGCCGTTCATCGCGTTCATGTCGCCCGGGCCGGGGATGACCACCGTCGCGGCCGGCCGGCCGGTCGTCTCCGCGTACCCCCATGCCTGGTGCGAGACGGCCGTCTCGTGGCGCGCGACGACGTACCGGAGGCCGTGGTCGGCCATCGCCTCGTTCAGTGGGAGCGTCTGCTTGCCGGGGATGCCGAACGCCGTGTCGATACCGCCCGCCGCGAGGGCCGCGACGACCGCCTCACCGACGCGCACCGTCACCTCCCGGACCCGTCGCTCGCCGCCGGGTCCTGTCGCTGTGTACGTCCATCACACACGTATGTCCGGGATACCGCTAATAAGCGTTCGCACCAGCGGCCGGGAGCTCTACCCCGGCCGTCCGAGCCACCTGAAACGCGAGAGATGCGTCTCCAGGTGCTTGAAGGCGTCCTCGTCCGTCGCCGTCGTCGATTGCCAGTCACACAGCACACATGTTCGAATGGAGTACACGTTCCTGATATCAGTAGCGTTCGTGCGCTGATAACGGGGAGCCGGTTGGGTACGTCCGGCACTCGAACCGCTGTCAGCGCGGGATGCAGTCAGGATGAGGGGTAGATGGCAGGCCGGCGGCCCTCGAACCCGGGGCGGCGAGCGGCGGGCCGGAGGTATCTGTATAGCCGCCGGATGTGGGCCGAGGGCACACCTGTACTGGGAAGCGACACCCACACGTCCGCCGACGGAAGGGCATGGACGAACCCTCCCGACCCGACCGGGCGACAATCGACGACATCGCGGCGACCGAACAGCGGTTCCTCACCCTCATCGAGGAGGTGGCTGCCGCGGACGCCCTCACGGAGGACGACCGCCACCAGTTGAGCTTCGAGGTCGAGATGCTCTGTACGGAACTGCGCGCGTGCGTCGACCCCTCACCCTGGGAGTAGGTCGGAGAACCCGGACGACCCCGACCGACGGTGACGCCGCTGCCTCGACCGGTCGAGTTATCCCCCGCCGGTGGAAGATGCGGACGATGCGACCGTCCGGCCGTTCGAGCCCGAAGCACCGCCAGCGAACGCGCTCTCCCACGTCGGGGGGAGCGGAGTAGCGAGCGGGCCCGTGGTCTCGCTCAGTACCCTCTTCGGCACCGACGCCGCCGTGCTCCGCGACCGGGAGTTCCAGCTCCTCCTGCTGGTCAACGTCAGTCCACCCCTCGGCACCGCGCTCGTCTCACCCCTGCTCGACACGCTGACGGGGACCTACGGCGTGGGCGAAGCCGAGGTGGGTCTGATGGTGACGGCCTTCACCGCGCCGGGCGTCCTCCTCATCCCGCTGATGGGGCTGCTCGCCGACCGCTACGGCCGGAAGGCGGTGATGCTCGCCGGCCTCCTCCTGTTCGGCGCCGGCGGGACGGGCCTCGCGTTCACCACCGACTTCACGACGGTCCTCGCGCTGCGGTTCGTCCAGGGGGTTGGCTTCGGCGGTCTCACGCCGGTCATCGTCGCCAGTCTCGGTGACCTCTACGAGGGGGGCGCGGAGGCGACCGCACAGGGGCTCCGGTTCGCCGCCTCCGGGCTCACCCTGATGACCCTCCCGCTGCTCGGCGGCCTGCTGGTGACGGTGGCGTGGTACGCCCCCTTCGCCCTCTACCTCCTGCCGTTCCCGGTAGCCGTCCTCCTCTACCTGTTCTTCGAGGAACCCTCGCGCGAGGGCGATAGGGAACGCGAGACCGGCGGCGAGGGCGGGTCGGTCCGGGACCTGCTGGCGCTCGTCCGCCAGCCGCGGGTCGCGGCGATTCTCGTGGGGCGGAGCATCCCCAACTTCGCGTACATCGCCTTCCTCACGTACAACTCCTTCATCGTCGTGCGGGCCGTCGGCGGCACGCCCGAGCAGGCGGGCTTGCTCGTCACGGTCACGAGCGTCGTCCACACCGTCTCGGCGACACAGGCCGGGCGCGTCACCGAGCGCTTCGACAGTCGACTGTACCCGCTCGCGGGCGGTGCCCTCGCCCTCGGCGGCGGCCTCGCGTTGCTCGG
Source organism: uncultured Halobacteriales archaeon (assembly GCA_964474395.1). GTDB lineage: Archaea > Halobacteriota > Halobacteria > Halobacteriales > Haloarculaceae > Halomarina. The sequence continues at coordinate 1,610 of CAYYSW010000075.1, read as the reverse complement.
GCTCGCCCCGACGCTCCCGGTGGCACTCCTCGCGGGCGCGGGCGTCGGCCTCGGGTTCGGCCTCTCGCTGTCGCTCTACCGGAGCGTCATCACCGGCCTCGCGCCGACGGCGCTTCGCGGCGGCGTCGTGAGCGCCGGGTCGTCGCTCGGACGGGTCGCGGCGACCGTCGCGCCGCTGGCGATGGGGGTAACCGTCGGGCTCACGCGCGATTCGCTGGGGTTCATCGGGGCGGTCCGCTGGACCGTCGCCGGCGCCGGCGTCCTCTCGGTCGCCGTAGGCGTCCTCGCGCTCGCCGTCGCGCGCGCCTCGCCGCCGGTCCCGGCCGAACGACCCGTGTCCCGCGGGCCGGTCGAGGACGGCTGATTCCGGGACCCCGAACTGGTGTGTCTACCGGCTGAACTCGATGGCGCCGCCCTGTCCGTAGCCGACACACTGCGTCGAGAGGCCGGTCGTCACGTCCCGGCGAATCATCTCGTGGATGAGCGTCACCGGTAGGCGAGTCCCGGAGGCGCCCAGCGGGTGGCCGATGGCGATGGCCCCGCCGTTGACGTTGAACTTCTCGTCGGGGATGCCGAGTTCGCGCTGGCAGTAGAGCGTCTGGGAGGCGAAGGCCTCGTTCAGTTCCACGAGGTCGTAGTCGTCGACGTTCGTCCCCGAGCGCTCCATGAGCTGTCGGACGGCGGGCACCGGTCCGATGCCCATGACCGTCGGGTCCACGCCGGCGACGGCGTTGTTCCCGACCTCGGCGAGGACGTCGAGGCCGCGCTCCTCGGCGAACGACCGCGAGGTGACGACGACGCCCGCCGCCCCGTCGGTGACCTGCGAGGCGTTGCCCGCGGTGACGGTCCCGTCCTCCTCGAACGCCGGCGAGAGGTTCCCGAGGATCTCCGCGGTCGTACCGGGGCGCAGGCCCTCGTCCTCGGTGACGAGGCCGTCGTCGGTCTCGATGGGGACGATCTCGTCGTCGAAGCGCCCCTCCTCCGTGGCCCGGACGGCCCGCTGCTGGCTGCGGGCGGCGTACTCGTCTTGTTCCTCGCGGGTCACGCCGTACTCGCGGGCGACCTTCTCGGCGGTCCGGCCCATCGCCAGCGCGTCGACGTCGTAGCGCTCGACCATGCCGGGGTAGGTGTCCACGCCGTAGTCACGCTGGACGCGGGACATGCTCTCGACGCCGCCGGCGACGATGCACTCGCGCTGGCCCGCGCGGATGGCGTCGGAGGCGCTCATGAGCGTCTGTGCCGAGGAGGCACAGAGGCGATCGAACGTCGTTCCCGGGACCGATTCGCCGAGGCGGTCCGAGAGCAACGCGATGATGCGCGCGAGATTGTTGCCCTGCTCTTTGACCTGCCGGGCACAGCCCCACATCAGGTCGTCGACGTCCTCGCCCGAGAGGCCCGTCTCGGCGAGCATCTCGTCGATGACCGGGACCGAGAGGTCCTCGCTGCGGACGTCCGCGAGGACGCCGTCGTACTTCCCCTGCGGGGTGCGGTGCGCGCTGACGATGACGGGTGTCGTGTCTGTCATTGGAATATGGAACCGGGAGCGTGCAGTCTATTCGAATGCCTGGATGCCGGTGAGGTCGGCGCCGAGGATGAGCGTGTGGATGTCG
>CAYYSW010000074.1:0-10717 GCA_964474395.1 uncultured Halobacteriales archaeon | reverse complement strand
GAACGCGAGGACGGCATCTACACGACCACCTCGCGGTCCTTCGCCGTCGTCGGCGTCGCGGACACCATCGAGGCGGCGGAGGGAATCGCGGAGGGCGCCCTCGACGCCGTCGGCGACGGGCTCCGGGTCCGCCACGACATCGGCACCGCGGACCTCCTCCAGCGCCGACTGGACCATGTCGAGGAACTGCGCGGCTAGCCGACCGACCCCGTATCGTGCGACTTCGTCTCACACCTGCCGAACACTGATACCGGGCGCCGTCCCAGCGTGTCGGGTGACCGACCACGGCCGAGCGAACCGGCGACTCTGGAACGAGTGGAGCGACGACTTCCAGGCGCTCTGGAACGCTGACACCGCTGACGGTGGCCCCCCACCCGCCCCCTCCCCGTTCGCGCCGGACGCCCCGGGCGGTCCGCAACCCGACGTCCTCGACTCGATCGAGGAGGAGGCGTACGTCGAACTCGGCTGTGGCGGCGGACAGGGCAGCGTCGGGACCGCCCGGCTGGGCGCCGACCCGGTCGTCGGGGTGGACTTCTCGGGCGAACAGCTCCGGCACGCGCGCCGGTTGCGTGATTTCTACGACGTCGATGTCCAGTTCGTCCAGGGCGACGTGACCGCCCTCCCCGTCGCCGACGACCGGTTCGACGCGGCGTCCTCCGAGGCGGCGTTCCAGATGGTCGAGGACGTGGACCGCGCGCTCGGTGAGGCCCGCCGGGTCCTCCGGGAGGACGGCGTGTTCGTCCTCAGCGTGCCACACCCCCTCTACGAGACGCTGAGCCGGGAGACGTGGACCATCGAGCGAAGCTACGTCGATTCGGGTCCCCGCGAGAGTACCATCGACGAGGACTACGACTCGGTGCTGACCGTCTTCGACCGAACGGTCGCGGACCTCCACAACTCCCTCGTCGACGCCGGCTTCGAGGTCCGGCGGCTGGTCGAACACCAGCGAAAGGAAGTCGAGGAGAACGACCCGGCGGACAGCGACCTGCCAGACGTGCTCTGGGAGGTCCCCCAGAGCGTCCGGTTCTGGGCGGTCGCGCGCTGAGGAGCGGGAGACGGCACGTCGGGGAACTGCACGTCGGTCGGTGGCCGTCAGACCGGTCCGGGCGGGTTGATAACCCCGGACGGTGTAGCGTGGGTGTGACCGACGACGCAGGCGGTGGCCGTCACGCGCGGACCACCAGCCACCCCACGCCCGGCCCGCGCAACTCGCTGTGGCACTGGCCCGAGGCGAAGTCCCTCCCGCGGATCGTGTTCAACTACCTGCTGGTCCTCGTCGCCCGCCTCGCGCCCTTCCTCCGGGTGAAGAACTGGGCGCTCCGACGACTCGGCGTCACCGTCGGCGAGGGCGTCTCGTGGGGACTGGAGGCGACGCCGGACGTGTTCTGGCCCGAGTTGATAACACTGGAGGACAACTGTATCGTCGGCTACGACGCGACCCTGCTCTGTCACGAGTTCCTGCAGGACGAGTACCGCACCGGCGAGGTGGTCGTCGGCGAACGGGCGATGGTCGGCGCGGGGGCAATCGTCCTTCCCGGCGTCCGCATCGGCGCGGGGGCGCGGGTGGCCGCGAACTCGCTCGTCGCGAGCGACGTCCCCCCGGACACCACCGTCGCCGGCGTCCCGGCCCACGAGGTGTCGCGGGCCGACCCGCCCGACGACTGACCCCGTCCGGCGTGTCCCCCTCGCTCAGCGGTAGCGGACGACGCCCGCCCGGAAGACGAGGTGGTTGGGGACGATGAACTCCTCGCTGTTGCTCTCGATGGTCGTGACGAACACGTCCACCTCCTGGACGATGCCCCGGTGGCCGTCGATGCGCACCTCGTCGCCGATGCCGTAGGGCTGGGTCAACAGCAGGTAGACGCCGGAGGCGCCCGCCGCGAGGACGTCCTTCAGCGCGAGGCCGCCGAACACCACGACCGCGAACAGGTACCCGCCGAGCATGACGAGCAGGGCGCCGATGGCGAGGCCGAGTTCGGCGAGGGCGACGAGGGCGGCGATGTAGTAGACGCTGTACTTGACCGCGAGCGGGAGGAGGTTCACCTCGGTGAGCTTGACGCTCTTCAGTCGCTCGCGGGTCGCCACCTCGGCTTTGTCGCCGGCGACGAGCCCCACGATGACGACGATGATGGCGACGAACACCTGTGGGAGGTAGCCCGCGAAGGCGATGAGCGAGAGGCGCGTCTCCAGTAAGTTCGCCAGTTCGAGGGCCGCCGCGATGGTCGCGAGGTAGATGAACAGCGTCACCAGCGTCGCGATGAGGCTCACCGTCGAGGTACCGAGGCGCTGTGCGGCACGCTCGAAGGTGGTCCCCTCGACGGCCCGAGGGAGGCCGATGGCGATCATCATCCGGCGGGCGAACCGACCGACGAGGAACCCGGCGATGAGGCCGATGACGAGGACCAGCAGGGGCGCAAGCGAGTCGGAGACGAACCGCAGGACGTCCTGGGCGAACCCGCTGACCTGCATCAGTAGTCCTCCGGGTCGAGCTCCAGGATGAGTTCGCCGCCGGTGAACGCCCGGACGAGGCTATCGCTCTCCGAGAGGACGATGGCGATGGCGTTCGTGTCACGCGTGATGGCCGCCGCCGCCATGTGGCGCGCACCCAGCCCCTTCGGGATGTCGGTGCCCTCGGCGGACGGTTCGAGGTAGCGGTAGGCGCTGACGATCTTCCCCGAATCGGAGATGACGAACGCCCCGTCGAGCCGGGAGAACTCCTTCAGCATCACGTTCACGATGGGGTCGCCGACGTGGACGTGGCTCTTCTCGAAGGGGTTGTACGACAGCGGCCGGGACTTGTTCATCACCTTGCCCGCGTCGCCGACGACGAACAGCGCGCCGACCTGCTTGCCCTTCTGACCCTTCTTGCCCAGTTCGATGGTGACGTCGAGGACGTCCCGGATGACCCCGGGGTCGGCCCGCGAGTCGACGAACAGGCTGTAGACGCCCGAGCGGACGAACTCGCCGGCGTTGACCCGCGTGATGGTGTCCACCTCGTCGTCGAACAGCTTCGTCGCACAGACCACCGCCGCGCCGTCGTCGATGTAGTCGTTGTCGATGGCCCCCTCGATGCCAAAGCGGATGCGTTCTTTGACGTCCTCGAAGTCGAGAGGGAGTTCGACGTGTCGTTCGGCACCGACGGCGTTGTCGGGGGCGACGACCACGACCGGGACGTCCTCCAGTTCGACGAACCGCTCGTAGTAGGAGGCGGTCGGTGAAAAGAGGAACACAGCGTCGGCCCCCTCGGCGATGTCGTCGAGTAGATCCCCCAGAGCAGACATAAATAACCAGTCTTGCCAATCTATGAAAAACCTTTCCGGGTGTCTTGCGTCCGTCCGACGCGACGCCGGGTCGTGGCGGGTGGAAAGACCTTTCATGCCACGGACCACCCCTCGGCCATGGACGACGACGAATTCGACGAACTCGTCTCCTCGCTCACCCCGACCTCGACCGTCGACACGGTGAAGACCTACCGCAACACGGTGAGCGTGGCCTGTCCCGCCTGCGACCGACCGTTCGACGACCTCGTGGTCTGTAGCGGCGAGTACGACAGCCTCGAACTCGAACGCGTCCTCGACCTCTGTGTCAGCGCCCACGACGAGGACGTCCTCCTGTTCACTCACAAGCCGTGAGTGCCCGTCCGTCGGGGGCGAGCCTGCGACGACTCTCGACGGCGGAACCGAGCCAGAACGCCGGGCGGTACATCAACGGTATCGACACCGAACGGGGACATTCAATCGTTGGTCTGTGCACCTACGGAGTGATGGCAGTAATCGACCAGCCGTCGAGCGTCGCATCGCCCGCGAACCGGGAGCCCGAACTCGACGGCGTCCTCTCGGCGCTCGCACATCACCGCCGTCGGTACGTCGTCCACGACCTCGTTCAGCGGTTCCGCCCGGTCCCGCTGTACGACCTCGCCGCGCGGCTGAGCACGTGGGAGGCCGACGGGGCGGCCATCGACGAGACACTCGAGGAGGTGCGGTCGGACCTCCTCGAGAACCACCTTCCGCCGATGCGGGAGGCGGGGCTCGTCGAGGTCTCGGAGGACGAACGCCTCGCCCTCACCGACCGCGGGATGCGTGCCGAGCGCGTCCGGCGGGCGTGTACGGAGATTCTGTCCGACTGAGCGACGGCACGAACCGACCCCGGCCGGGGGACCGGGCACCGCCGAGTTCGGTCAGTCGGACGGTCGACCGGGGCTCAGAGCCAGCCGACGATCTGTTCGTACAGCCCCTGTGCGGTCAGGAGCGCGAGGACGAACATCAGGCCGACGATGAGCGCGAACCCGACGCGCATCCACAGCGGGTGGTCGAAGAACCTTCGGTTGGCGAGGAACAGCGCCAGCGCCGTGACCGGGAGACCGATGAGGCCGTTGACCGCGGGCATCGTGATCCCCAACTGGACCGGCGTGATGGCGGTGAACTCGAGCAACAGGATGGCGAAGACGACCGACATGGTGACCAGCACCTCGACGGTCCGCCGGAACGCCCTGTCGCCGAACGTCGTCCGTCGGCCCCACGCCTGCGGGACCATGAACCCGGCGCCGAACAGCGTCCCCGTCGCCGAGGAGAACGACGCGAGGAACACCGCGCCGACGAACACCGGCAGCGCCCACGACCCGACGGCGTCCGTCAGGGGTTCGGCCGGGCTGGTGAGCGTCGGCGTGTGGGGGTCGAGCGTCATCGCCGAGACGGCGATGACGGCCATGCTCAACAGGACGACGAAGGCGATGCCCGCGAAGTTGTCCTTGCGGTAGTAGGACATCTCGGTCCACCCCTTCGAGGGGCGCATCGACGACTGGATGAAGAAGTTCGGGTAGTACACCGTCGTGCCGAACAGCCCCACGATGAGCGCGAGGTAGCCGAGGTCGGCCCGGACCGCCGGGACGAGCCCGGAGACGACCTGCCCGATGGGGAGATCGAGCCCCATCACGAGGACGATGTAGATTGTGAACACCGTGAGGATGGCCGCCGCGATGGCCGCCTCGACGCGCTCGTAGACGCGCATCTCGACGAGCGTGATACCGACGCCCGCCGTCAGGACGATACCGAGGTAGACGTTGTCGAGGGGCGTCAGCCACGCGAGGGCCGCGCCGCCGACGGCGAAGTTCGATATCGCCCAGAAATGCATGATGAACGCGATGAACACCGACAGCGCCTTGCCGGCGGTCGACCCGATGGTGTCGCTGATGTACTCCATCAGCGGTTCGTCGATCGTCGCCAGTCGCCCGGACATCTCGTGCATCCCCATGTCGACCAGGAGCGCGAGCGGCATCGTCCACAGCAGGGCGAAGCCGAACTGCGCGCCCGTGTTCGAGAGGATGTAGACCGACCCGGCCCCGAAGACGTTCGCCGAGAACAGGAGGCCGAGCCCGTACGACTCGACGAAGTCCTTGGAGCGCTGCACCGGGAGCCAGGAGGGATAGCTGTAACCCGTACTCATCTGGTTGTCCCTGCTCCGAGACGGTCGTTGGTGCGTGCTTGCTTCATGCTGAGTTTCCCTGCCCGTCGATAGGGGGCAACTCGCCACTACCCGTTGGGCCTGTACTCGCAGGCGTCCCTCGCCGGTCGGAACCGGCAGGTCCCTTCCGGCCTCCGACGGCCGACGGCCGCGACGCTCCGAGGTCACGACAGGATACAACGGTCGATACGACCCGTCGCGGGTCTGATTTCGGGGTCCCCGGTGGAGGTTCGCGCCGCACCCCGGACCGGAACCGGGCGATCGAGGGAGGCCGGACGTGAACGACGATTGCAAAAGTCTGGGGCTTGTCGTTCCGCGGTCCGGTCAGTCCTCCTCGTTGCTCGTATCGAGACGCACCTCGACCCGTGAGCCGCGGTGTTGCTCGACGGTGGCGTGTTTGGGTTCGGGGATGCCGCGGACGACGTGTGCGAACTTCATCGCCGAGACGAAGACGACGCCGCCGACGATGTTGCCGCCCGTCGAGACGGCGAGGAAGCGCGCCCACTCCACGTAGCTGATGTCGGCGCCCGCGATGAGCCCCGCGAGCACCTCGATGTTGCCCGCGACGCAGTGAGGCAGGTGGAAGTAGCCGATGAGGAACGTCGTCAGCACAGTGACGACCAGGCGGCTGATGGTGTCGCCCGCGGAGGTGAGGATCCACGACAGCAGTCCCATCAGCCACCCGGCGACCAGCGCCCCGCCGAAGACGCCGAGGGGCGAGAGTTCGATGAACGGGGCGGCGACGTCGACGACCACCGACCGGTCGACGACGTGCATCCGCGGCCCGACGATGGCGATGAACGGCGCCACGAACGCGCCGGCGAGGATGTTGCCCCCCCAGACGACCCCCCAGAGGCGCGCGAGCTTGGCCATCGACTCCTCGCCGGCGAGCACGGGGAGGACGGCCAGCGTGGTGTGCTCGGTGAACAGCTCCGTGCGTCCGAGGACGACGTAGACGAACCCGAACGTGTACATGAGTGCCATCGGGAACTTCGCGACGGGCGCGGCGAGGGTGCTTCCCAGCGCCGACCCCATCCCGATGAGGAAGAGGGGACCGAGACCGAGGTCGAACCCACAGGAGAGCCCAGAGAGGAACTGCCCCGACGCGGGTCGGTTGAGCGTCCGCGTCCCCTCGACCAGCTGGTTCTCGAGGATGGCGGTGTAATCACGGAGCGTATCGCCGACTTCGGGCTCGTCACGCTGGCTCATGGGTCCCCCGTCATTTCCGCGAACCGACTCGGCGTTCCGACAAAAGCCCGCGGCCTGTACTGGCGGGACTCACCGCCGCCAGTTCGATTCGCCTACCGGGTCGCCCGGTCGGGCCGGGGCCGGCGGTGCGTCGTCGGACGGCGGCGCGAGGCGAGGGAACCCCCTCGAGGCGGACCGTCGCGAGTCCACGCGTCGTGACGGCGGGTTGCAGTATTACGCACTATTATTATGGGGGAGACCTAGTACGACCCATGAGTGATAGTGACGGGGTAACGTACAGCACGGAGCCGACGGGGGACGAGCAGAAGATCATCGAGTACGAGGGGGATTCACTGTTCGAGCGCCTCGGGGGCGTCTACGGCATCGCCGGCGCGGTGGACGACCTCGTCGACCGGCTGTACGAGAACGACACCGCGAACCAGAACCCCGCCGTCCGGGAGTTCCACGAGGAGTTCCCCAAAGCCGGGTTCAAGTACCTCGTCACCGCCTGGTCAATCGAGTACTCCGGCGGCCCCGCGGTCTACCCCGGCCGCGGGATGGGGGAGGCCCACGAGGAACTGGAGGTCACGGAACTGGAGTTCGACGTCGTCCGGACGGAGATCAAGACCACCCTCTATCAGGTCGGCGTCCCCGAGCAGGAACTCCGGGAGTTCATGGGCATCATCGACATGTTCCGCGACGAGGTCGTCGCCGACGAACACCGACAGGAGGACTGGGAAGCGCCCTAGGGGTCGGAATCGCACGCGCTCCGTCGGAGCGAGGGGAGAGACGGGAGTGAACCTCGCCGGACCCCGAGGGGCCTCCCGTGTTTCGACCCGCTCCGTCGATCTTCGGGGCGGGGACGAACACGAACCGGGATACCGGAGCGAAGCTCCGGAACCGTTCACCCTCGAACGACTCTACGGGGCATTCGACGGGGAGCAGCGGGCGATGCTCGGACGTCCAGTCGGTTCGGTCGTGAGCGCAGGGGCGTCACTGGCGGCGGGAGCCTTCGGAGTGACGTGCCCTCGACGATAGTACGGTATTATGCTCTGAGCCGGCGTATAGGGCCCGATTTCGGATGAATCGGCGTGTCTTCCTCACAGCGGGCCTCGGCGCTCTGACGGTCTCCCTCGCGGGCTGTCTCGCTTCGCTGCCCCGGGTTCCGTTCGCCCTGGAACCGTTTCCCCCCGACCCGACGGTGCGCTGGGTGCGTCGGTACAGCGGCGAGCTCGAACACCTGCGGTTGACCGCCCTCGTGGGCACGGCCGACGGCGGATACCTCGCCGCCGGCGCCCGGATGGACGGCACGGACGGCAGCACGGCCGCGCTCCTCGTTCGGACCGACGGGAACGGCGAGGAGCAGTGGCGGCGGACGGTCGCTGGGTTCGGAGCCGTCGCCGCCGTCGCGGCACCCGATGGAGGGTTCGCCGTCCTCCAGGGGGCAGAGGGTGCCGCGACCGCGGGCGTACTCCGAATCGACGCGGACGGGGAAACGGTGTGGACGACGGTGCTGCCCGCGGACCCGCACCTCGCGGTCGAAGCCACCGATATCGCTGTCGACGCGGACGGCTACGTCGTCACCGGCAGTCGGACCGACCGCCACGACGACCCGAACTCCGACGACCGGTGGACGGGCCTCGTAATCGCACTCGACGTCGACGGCCAGGAGCGCTGGACGCGGACGTTCCCCACCCGGGTAGTCCGCGCGGTCGTCTCCCTCGAGGACGGCTATCTCCTCCTCTGTGCCACCGAGGACGGCGTCCCGGAGGTCCGCTGGCTCGATGCCGACGGCGAGGAACGCCGCCACCGGACCTACGGTCACAGCTACAACGACGCCCTGTGGAGCGTGGCTCAGATACCCGGCGGGTTCGTGTTCGCCGGTCGCAGCGTCGACCCGGCGCTCGCTCGCGAGGTGCCCTGGCTGCTCGCGATCGACGCCGACGGCGAGGTACGCTGGAGCTACGGCTATCCGTTCGGCGGGGCGGAGAGCTACACGACGGCCGACTTCGCGGCACTCGCCGTCGACGCCGACGGGTTGATCTACGTGACCGGCGCGTACCACCCCACCGGTCACTGGGACGGCCGGACTCGTCCGGTCCTCGCGAAGGTCAGCGGCGACGGCTCTCGCGTGGAACTGGTCCGCCAGTACGGCGCGGTGGGCGGTGGTGGACGCGCCGTCGTCCGGTCGACCGACGGCTCGATCGTCCTCGCCGGCGAGCTCACCCGGTCCTGGACCGAGGGCTTCCTCCTCGACGCTGGCCGGCCCACCGAGTCGAACGTCGCTCGCGTGCGTCCCGTCCGGCGCGGGTGACGTCGAAACACCAACCGGGGACGAGTGCCGCGCGGGAGACCACCCCTCGAGACGAGCGACAGTCAGGCTGCCGACGGCCCGTTCGCGGTTGCGTCGGAGGCAGGTGAGGTGACTGGTTCGACGGGTTCAGTGTCTACGGATGCGACCCGTCGCATCGCGGCCAGAAGTATTATTTCTGGTCGGAGCCTTTCGGTGAATACGCGCTCGTCGACTCACGGAGTGGATCGCGAACCCGTCACGTCGCGTTTCCGTCATCAGGACATCCCCCGTGGGCGTCATACATCGACGGGCGTGTCACTCACACCCACCTTCGGGATGCTCGCCGCTCCGGGTGGTACCGACGGCACCTGCGGTACCTCGTACGACTGCACCAGTGACGACTGTCAGCGCGGCCGCGGTGGTTCGGTCCAGTGAGTAACACCTCCCCTTCGAGTACCGGGCCGTCCGTCCCGTGGTCTACGCTCGGTGCGACGAGCGCCGCCTCATCGGAACCCGAGGAGTCGGAGGCCGTTGAGCGAGACCAGTACCGTCGATCCCTCGTGGCCGACGACCGCGAGCGGGAGGGGGATGCCACGGAGGAGGATCGTCCCGACCATGAGGGCGATCGCCCCGAACGCGATCGCGAGGTTGACGACGAGGGTCCGCCGCGTCCTCCGCCCCAGCCCGAGGACGTAGGGGATCTTACTCAGGTCATCGCCCATCAGGACGACGTCGGCCGTCTCGAGCGCGACGTCGGTACCGGCACCGCCCATCGCGATACCGAGCGAGGCCGTCGCGAGCGCCGGCGCGTCGTTGACCCCGTCGCCGACCATCGCCACCCCGTCGTGGCGTTCGACGAGCGCTTCGAGGCTTGCGACCTTCTCCTCGGGCAGCAACTCCGCCCGGACCTCGTCGATACCGACCTCCTCGGCGACTCGACGGGCGACCCGCTCGTTGTCGCCGGTGAGCATGACGACGTGTTCGACACCGAGTGCCCGGAGTTCAGCGACCATGTCTGCCGCCCCCGGGCGGACGGTGTCGGTGAACGCGAGCCAGCCGACGATACGGGTCCCGGTGGCCGTCTCACTCGCGACGATCACGCTCGTCTTCCCCTCGGCTTCGAGGTCGTCGAGTCGGCTCAGTCCCGCCTCTAGTCCCTCGACCGTCGTACTGTCGAGGACGGTTCGGAAGTAGCTGCGGTTGCCGATGTGGACCGTCCGGCCGTCGACATCCGCCCTGACGCCCTTGCCGGCGACGGCTTGGAACCCCCGTGCGTCGGGAACGGTGAGCGACCGTGCCGCCGCTTCCCGCACGATGGCCTGGGCGAGGTGGTGCTCGGAGCGAGCCTGGACGGCTGCGGCCCGAGTGAGCAACTGGGTCTCCGAGAGCCGGTGGTCACTGGACGCATCGTCCCGAGCGAGGACGTCGGTCAACCGCGTGTTGCCCTCGGTGAGCGTCCCCGTCTTGTCGAAGGCCACGGCGTCGATCGTCGCCGCCGTCTCGACGTGTTCGCCCCCCTTGAACAGCACCCCCTGGCGTCCCCCGGACGCGATCGCCGAGAGCACCGCCGCCGGCGTCGAGATGACGACCGCCCACGGCGACGCTGCCACCATCAGCGTCATCGCCCGATAGAACGTGCTCGTGAACACGGCACCTAGAGATATCGGAATTGCAATAGCGGCTATTGTGAGCGCGAATACAACCAGCACGTACGGTAGTTCGAGGCGGTCGATGAGCCGATGTTTCGGAGCATACTCTCTCTGGGCTTCCTCAACC
>CAYYSW010000073.1:9723-10793 GCA_964474395.1 uncultured Halobacteriales archaeon | reverse complement strand
GGGTCCGGGCGCGTCCGTCGCCGTGCTCGCCGGAGACCGACCCGCCGTACTCGACGACGAGGTCCGTCGCGCGGTCGGCGATGTCGTACAGCTGCTCGACGCCCTCGACGGTCTTCGTGTTGACCAGCGGGCGGATGTGGAGGACGCCGGGGCCGGCGTGGGCGTAGTAGGAGGCGAACGTCCCCGCCTCGTCGAGCATCTCCTCGAAGTCGGCGACGTAGCCCGGGAGGTTCTCGGCCGGGATGGCCGTGTCCTCGATGAACGCGATGTGCTTCTCGTCGGTGGTCCGACCGAGCAGGATGGGGAGGCCGGCCTTGCGCATCTTCCAGAACTTCGCCTGCGTCTCGGCGTCGTGGGCCTCCATGGCGTCGCGGGCGCGGTGTGGCGCGTCCGTCTCGACGCGATCCTCGCCCGGGTGGCGCTCGGAGGTCGCGCTCGGCGCGCGGTCCGCGATGAGGTCCGCCGCTTGCTGGCGGCCGTGGTCGTCGTCCTCGGCGTAGAACTCCACGAGGAGGACCGCGTCGGTACCCTCCGGGAGCATCCCCACCACGTCCCGGAACTCCGCCGTCTCGCGCGCGAGGTCCAGCAACACGTCGTCCATCACCTCGACGGCGGACGGGCCGTGGTCGAGGATGGGCGCCACGTCCTCCATCGCGTCGAGCAGCGAGTCGTAGGTCAGGAGCACGTCGGCCTTCGTCTCGGGGACGGGTTCGAGCGAGACGCTCGCGGCCGTGATGACCGCGAGCGTCCCCTCGCTGCCCGCGAGCAATCGCGCGAGGTTCACGCTCCCCGGTTCGCTGTCGGGGTCCCGCCCGGAGTCGTCGGGCAGGCGGCGCTCGCCGCGGGCCTCGTCGACGAGGACGTCGAGGTTGTACCCCGAGACGTTGCGCTTCATGTCGGGGTACTGCTCGTCCACCTCCTCGGCCTCCTCGTCGATGACCCGGACGACCTCGCGGTAGATGTCCGGCAGGAGGTCGCTGTCGGGCCCCTCGGGGCCCCACGCTTCGCTGTCGGGGTTCCGCTTCTCGCGGAGTTCCGCGACCGATATCTCGCCGAAGGTCGTCACCGTA
>CAYYSW010000073.1:0-9713 GCA_964474395.1 uncultured Halobacteriales archaeon | reverse complement strand
CGATGGCCCCGCCCAGCGCGCTCTTGTCGCCCCACGCGGGGTCGGGCGCGAACTTCAGCCCGTGGGGGGCGAGTTCGGCGTTCAGTTCGCCGAGGATGGCCCCCGCCTGTGCCCGTGCGCGCCGGTCGTCCGGTGCCACGTCGAGGACTCGGTCCATGTGCCGCGTGAAGTCGAGGACGACGGCCTCGTTGACGGTCTGGCCCGCGAGGCTGGTCCCACCGCCCCGGGGCAACACCGGTATCCCCCGCCGCGCGCAGTAGCGCATGACCGCGGCCACGTCGTCCGTGTCCGCCGGGTAGACGACACCGACCGGCGTCACCTCGTAGGCGCTCGCGTCCGTCGCGTAGAGCTGTCGCGAGTAGTCGTCGAAGCGAACCTCCCCGTCGACGAGCCCGTCCAGGTCGTCGACGAGACCGGGGCGGTCGACCGCACCCATCTCGTAGTCGTACGTCGCCCGCGCGTCGTCCGCGGGGTCCCGCTCCCCAGTAGCCATGGTGCCACCTCCCGCACGAAGCGCAATAAGCGGTTGGTCTCGGGCGATTCGCGCGACTACGGCGTCCTCACGTGTCGGTCAGAACTCGGAACGGACCGAACCGGGGCGTGCCGGACCACACGGACCCAGCCGGTCTCCCGACCTACCCGTTCGTCGCGAGGTAGACGCCGAAGATGGCGATGACGACGCCCGCGGCCTTCCGGAGCGTCAGCGGTTCGTCGAGCAACGCCGCCCCGATGAGGGGGCTGGTCACGAGGAAGAGTCCGAAGATGGGGACGACGATGCTCACGGGACCGAGCGACAGCGCCCGGTAGTACGAGAGGATACCGACGGCGAGACAGAGCCCGCTGGCCAGCATGAACGGTGCTTTCGGGTGGTCGAGCGCCCCGACGATGGGGTCGTCGGAGACGAGGACGGCGCCCAGCGTGAGGACCACGAGGACCGTGTTCGCCCAGAACGCCACCGTGTTGCTCGGGATGCCGTCGGTGGCCGCCTTCGTGAAGATGGGGACGAACGTGTACGCCGCGAGGGCGAGCGCCGCCCAGAGGAGGTAGCCGGAAGTGAGGTTCATACCGACTCGAGTCGGTCCCGGAGCCTGTGGGTTTCGGAACGGCTCCCCCTGCGCTCAGAGGCGGTCGCGCCAGCGCTCCGTGCCCGGGTGCCCGTCCGTCGTCGCCGAGACGAGCCGCTTCGCCCGACCCTCGACGGTCGGGAACTCGACGTCTCCGGTGAGGGCAGCGGCGACAACGCCATAGCCGTCCAGCGTCGTCACCACGTCGCGCTTCTCGTAGCGCCTGCCCATGGACGGGGGGGACGGCCGGACCCGGAGTGGCCATCAGGTCTGCCCGTTTCGTGGTGGCCGTCGCGTCGTCCCGTATCACTCGCGGGAGACGAACCGGCGCGACCCGGTAGGTTTATTCGCGCCATGGGCCGACACCCCGGCAGACGACTGTATGAGCGAGCGGTACGCCGACCGAACGGGGGGCCGGGGGGTATCGAGCGATGAGTGACGGCGCGCGCGAGGGCGGCGGGGACGCGGACGTCGGTGCGGAGACGGGCGCGGACGCCGACCGTGAGGCGGCGAGCTTCGTCGAGTACGGCATCGAGGACCGACCGCCGCTCGGCACGTCGGTGCTGCTCGGGTTCCAGCACTACCTGACGATGATCGGCGCGAGCGTCGCCATCCCGCTGGTGCTCGCGAACCTGATGGGGATGCCCGACTGGGCCACCGCGCGGCTCATCGGGACGTTCTTCGTCGTCTCGGGGGTGGCCACGCTCGCACAGACCACCATCGGGAGTCGCTACCCCATCGTCCAGGGCGGGACGTTCTCGATGCTGGCGCCGGCCATCGCCATCATCCTCGTCCTCCAGAACCGGGGGGCCGACTGGCCGACGATGATAACCACCCTACAGGGGGCGGTCATCGTCGCCGGCCTCACCGAGACCGCCATCGGCTACTCGGGCGTGATGGGCAGGCTGAAGCGGTACGTCGGCCCGCTGGTCATCTCGGTCGTCATCACGCTCATCGGCCTCTCGCTGTTCAACGTCCCACAGATAACCGACGTGATGTCGAACGTCGAGGGCGCCCAGCAGAACTGGTGGCTCCTCGGCACCACCGTCGTCCTCATCGTCCTGTTCTCGCAGTACCTCGACCGTCGCTGGCGGGGGTTCAAACTGTTTCCCGTCCTGCTGGGGCTGGCCGCGGCGTGGGTGCTCGCGGCCGCCCTCTCGATTGCGGGCGTGTACGCGCCGGGGTCGCCGGGCTACGTGGACCTCGCCGCGGTGGCGAGCGCGACGCCCGTCCAGCCCATCGTCCCCTTCCAGTGGGGGCTGCCGGCGTTCGAGGCCTCGTTCGTCATCGGGATGTTCGCCGGGATGCTCGCCTCGGTCATCGAGAGCTTCGGCGACTACCACTCCGTCGCGCGGATGGCGGGCAAGGGTGCTCCCGGCCCGCGCCGCATCGACCACGGCATCGGGATGGAGGGCCTCGGCACCCTCTTCGCCGGCATCATGGGCACGGGCAACGGCTGTACCTCCTACACGGAGAACGTCGGCGCCATCGGCATCACGGGGGTCGCCTCGCGGTACGTCGTCCAGATCGGCGCCGTGGTGATGTTGCTCGCCGGCTACGTCGGCTACTTCGGGACGCTGTTCGCGACGATGCCCGCGCCCATCATCGGCGGCCTCTACGTCGTCATGTTCGGGCAGATAGCCGCCGTCGGCCTGTCGAGCCTGAAGTTCGTCGACCTCGACAAGCAGCGCAACATCTTCGTCGTCGGCTTCTCGCTGTTCGCGGGCCTCGCCATCCCCGCCTACATGGGCGGCATCGACGCCGCGACCCTTCAGGCGGGGTTCAGCGAGGTGGCCGTCCTCGGACCCGTCCTCGGGACTGACGTCGTCGCCCGGACGGTGTACGTCATCGGCGGGACGGGGATGGCCGTCGGTGGGCTCCTCGCGTTCGTCCTCGACAACACCATCCCCGGCACCGACGAGGAGCGCGGGCTGACGGCGTGGCGCGACCTCACGGAGGACGACGCCGAGTTCGTCTCCGTCCTCGACCGCATCCGCGGACAGCGCGAGGGCATCTCGGCGAGCGAGAGCGACTGAACGGAGGGCGGTAGGCGAGCGCACAGGGTTCTGCAACCCTTGCGTTCTTGTCGGTGTGACGTGTCGGTTGGGACCGTGCAACTGGAGACGGACGTCCGGACGGTGCTCGTGGGGTTCGTCGGCGGCGTCGTCGCGTTCGGACTGGTGTTCTGGTTCGTCGGGTTCGGCGATATCGTGGCCGCGCTCCGGGACGCTGACCCGCGCTACCTCCTCGGTGTTCTCGCGGCGGCGACGGTCTGGCTGACCGCGTGGGGGCTCTCCCTGCGGGTCGTCCTCGGGTCGCTCGGCGAGGAGGCGGGCGCCGTCGCGTCGGTGTTCGTCTTCGCGGGAGCGACGTTCTCGAACAACGTCACCCCGTTCGGACAGGCCGGCGGGGAACCGCTCTCGGCGCTGCTCATCTCGCGGGCCACCGACCGCGAGTACGAGGACGGCCTCGCGGCCATCGCGAGCGTGGACGCCCTCCACTTCGTCCCGACGCTGACCCTCGGGCTCATCGGGCTGGGGTACGTCGCGACGCGCATCACCTTCGGCCGGCAACTGGAGTACGTCGCGGCGACGGTGCTCGTCCTCGCGGTCGTCGTCCCGGGCGGCGCGTATCTCGGCTGGACGAACCGCTATCGCATCGAGCGGGCCGTCGTCGGCGTCCTCACCCCGGTGGTCCGAACCGTCGCCGACGTCGTCCCGAAGGTCTCGACGCCCGACGACCGTGCCATCGAGCGGCGCATCGAGGGGTTCTTCGGAGCCATCGAGCGGGTCGGCACCGACCGACGGCGGCTGGCGCTCGCCATCGGGTTCTCGGCGCTGGGGTGGGTCGCGCTGGCGACGTCGCTGTGGTTCGCGCTCGCCAGCCTCGGTGCCTCGGTACCGTATCTCGTGACGTTCCTCGCCATCCCGGTCGGCGACCTCGCTGCGCTCGCACCGACCCCCGGTGGACTCGGCGGCGTCGAGGCACTACTCATCGGGTTGCTCGTGGCCGTCTCGCCCGCGACCGCGGCGACGGTGAGCGCGGCCGTCCTCGTCCACCGCGCCGCGACGTACTGGCTCCCGACCGTGGTCGGGGGCGGGGCGGCGTCGGTGATACTGACGGACTGAAGGACCGAAAACACGGGAGAAGGCGATGGCAGGCCCCGGGACGGGGCCGATGAGAGCGCTCGATACCGGACCGAACGGCGTCGCTCGCGGGGGTCAGTCCGCGGCGACGGGCGTCTCCTCGACGGACACCGACTCGCGCTCCACGTCGATGCCGCGCGCGCGGAGGGTCTCGCGCATCTTTCCGGGCGTGAGACCCGCGTAGTCGGCCGCCTGTGTCAGTGTGAGCGTTCCCGCCTCGTAGAGGACCGTCGCCGTCGTGACGGCGTGCTGGCGCATACTCCACCCGTTGTCCCTATGGCCTATAAGTATATCGTGAGATAATACATCACCCTATTACCTTATACTACCTCCCCGAGGGAGTCGCGTCTGGAAGGTCGATGGAGGTGTCGCGGAGACCGAAGCGCCGCGCGAGCAGTTCGGGCGTACAGCCCGCATAGCCCGCCGCCTGGTCGAGGGTGAGGGTACCGGCGAGATAGAGCGCGTGGGCGGTGTCGACAGCGTGTCTGGTCATCGTGTACTCGAGTGGCTATACTCCACTGGTACGTAAAGTTAATAACCAACTACCGAAACGCGCGTCCAGATTATCGTTATCCTATTCCAAGTCTGGTACTCGGAGTGAGAGAGCAGTCGCGGCCGAGTCGAACCGTGTGGGTTGGTACAATCCCTGACGGCTCGGAAGCCTTTTTCACCCGCTCGCTCCGTGTCCGAGCATGGACGACCGACGCGAACTCCTCGAACTGCTCCGCGAGAACGCCCGATACAGCACCGCGGACCTCGCGCGGCTGCTGGGAACCGACGAGGCGGCGGTCGAGGCGGCAATCGAGGAACTGGAGGCGGCGGGCGTCGTGCGGGGGTATCAGGCGGTCGTCGACCCCGACCGCCTGGAGGACGGGACGGTCCGGGCCTTCGTCGAGTGCAACGTCACGCTCGACCGCGAGACCAGCTACGACGACATCGCGCGTCGCATCGCGAAGTTCGACGAGGTGCGCGCGCTCCGACTCGTCAGCGGCGACTACGACTTCGCCCTCGAGGTGGAAGCCGACTCGCTCGCGGCCCTCTCGCGGTTCGTCAGCGAACAGGTCGCGCCGGTTCCGGAGGTCACCCAGACGGTGACCCACTTCATCATGGACACGTACAAAGACGGCGGCATCGACTTCGGCGACGGCGGGGACGACGACCGCCTGTCGGTCACGCCATGAGCAGGTTCCACGTCTCCGAGCGCGTCGCCTCGGTTCCACCCTCGGGCATCCGGCGGTTCTTCGAACTCGCCGAGGAACTCGACGACGTCATCTCGCTGGGCGTCGGCGAACCGGACTTCTCGGCGCCGTGGCGCGCCCGCGAGGCCGCCATCGACTCCCTCGAACGCGGGCGGACCTCCTACACCGCGAACCGCGGGCGGCGCGACCTCCGCGAGGAGATAAGCGAGTACGCCACGCGCTACGACCTCGCTTACGACCCCGACGAGGAGGTCGTCGTCACGGCGGGTGCGAGCGAGGCCATCGACCTCGCCTTCCGCGCGCTGGTCGACCCCGGCGACACCGTCGCCATCGCCCAGCCCTGTTACGTCTCCTACGTCCCGAGCGTGCAGTTCGCCGGCGGTGACCCCCTTCCGGTGCCCACGCGCGTCGAGGACGACTTCGCGCTCACCCCCGAAGTCCTCGACGCCTCCGGCGCGGCCGACGCCGAGATGCTCGTGCTCTGTTACCCGAACAACCCGACGGGCGCGACGATGGACAGAGGGGAACTGGAGGCGGTCGCCGAGTTCGCCCGCGAGAACGACCTCACGGTGCTCTCCGACGAGATATACTCGGAACTCACCTACGAGGGCGAGCACGTCTCCATCGCTACACTCCCCGGAATGCGCGAGCGGACAGTGGTGTTCAACGGCTTCTCGAAGGCCTACGCGATGACGGGCCTCCGGCTCGGGTACGCCCTCGGCCCCGCCGACGCCATCGGCGCGATGAACCGCGTCCACCAGTACACGATGCTCTCGGCGCCCACCACCGCGCAGTTCGCCGCGCTGACCGCCCTCCGGGAGTGCGAGGACGACGTCGCCTCGATGCGCTCGCAGTACGACCGCCGTCGCCGGTTCGTCCTCTCCCGGTTCGAGGAGATGGGCATCGACTGCTTCGAGGCGACGGGGGCGTTCTACGTCTTCCCCGAGTCGCCGTGGGAGGACGCCGGCGAGTTCGCCGAGGCGCTCCTCGACGACCAGCGCGTGGCGATGGTCCCCGGCAGCGCCTTCGGCGCGGGCGGGTCGGGCCACCTGCGGGCTTCCTACGCGACGGGGTTAGACGACCTCCGGGAGGCCATGGACCGCCTCGAAGCGTTCCTCGGCTGATACGGCCGCCCGTCCCCGACGGGCGGGGTTTCGCTACATAGACACAAACCTTTTTCAAGGAGAGAAGTATCGATTTCCATGGCTATTCGAGATGCTCTACCGAGCCGTGGGGAGGCGGTCGGAGAGCAGACCGCCGGGAGCGCCGGGGAGTCGGTCGCGCCGGACGTCGCCGTCGGGGAGTACACCTGGGAGGACTTCAAGGAGGAGTACTACTACGACGACGAGGGGAACCCGCCGCGGGACGGCGAGGGGGACGTCGTCCCCTTCGACGAGGCGGACGCCCTCGGTCACGACCCGGCTGACCTCCCGGGACACGTCGCGTTCGGCGGGAACGCCGCCGACGCCATCGCGGACGTCGTCGCCGAACGAACGGTGAACGTCGACCCGGCCCTCGACGAGGACGCCTTCTTCTCGACCGTCGAGGGTCACACCACCGTCGTCAACCGCTACGACCTGGAGAAGGCGGTGCCACAGGAGAAGAAGTCACACTTCGTCGAGGTGGACCGCTACTGGGTGAACAAGCCCCACGCCTTCGTCGTCATCTTCCACTCCGAGAAGGAAAACGAGAAGAAGTACTACGTGGTCGAACCGCACCTGACCAGCGTCGAGAGGGACCTCAGGTCGTTCCTCTCGGAGAAGCTCAAGACAGCCATCAAGTACTCCGACGAGGACGTCATCGTCCACGGCGGCCCCGACTCGCGGGCGGCGGTCATCGAACGAGAGACCAAACGGCTGCTCGAGCGCTACGACCTCTTCGACGGCGACGTCTCCCTCCTCGGCGGGAGCGAGGTCGATGCCGAGGGCGATGCCGGGACGTCCGAGGGCGTCGTCGGCCAGCTGAAGGCCCTGCTGGGCTTCGAAACCGAGTACGTCGAGCACACGGGACAGCTCGAGGGAATCGCCGCCCGTCCCGAACCCGCGCTCGTGGCGGAGGACTCGCCGGCGCTCACCGAGTACCAGGTCGAGAAACTCCTCTACCTCCTGAAGCGGGACTTCGTCGGCTACGAGCGCATCGACCCCATCAAGCACGACATCAACGTCGAGGACGTCTCGGTCGACGGCTACCACTCGCCGGTGTTCGTCTACCACACCGACCACGAACAGCTCATCTCGAACGTCTACCACGGCGAGACGGACCTCGACGACTTCGTCGTGAAGATGGCCCAGCGCTCGGGCAAGGGAATCTCCAAGCGCTCGCCACAGGTCGACTGTACGCTCCCCGACGGGTCGCGCGCGCAACTGACCCTCGGCAGGGAGGTCTCGGACCACGGGACGAACTACACCATCCGGCAGTTCAAGGACGTCCCGTTCACGCCCATCGACCTCATCAACTGGAACACGTTCTCGCTCGACGAGATGGCGTATCTCTGGCTCTGCATCGAGAACAACAAGAGCCTCATCTTCGCGGGCGGCACGGCCTCGGGGAAGACCACCTCCCTCAACGCCGTCTCCCTATTCATCCCCTCGAAGTCGAAGATCGTCAGCATCGAGGACACCCGCGAGGTCGAACTCCCCCAGCGCAACTGGATCGCCTCGGTGACCCGCCCGTCGTTCTCCGACGACGGGAAGGGCGACGTCGACGAGTTCGACCTCCTCGAAGCGGCGCTCCGCCAGCGCCCCGAATACATCGTGATGGGCGAGATACGGGGCGAGGAGGGCCGCACCCTCTTTCAGGTCATGAGCACGGGCCACACCACGCTGACGACGTTCCACGCCGACTCGGTCGGCGAGGTCATCAAGCGCTTCACGACCGAACCCATCAACGTCTCGAAGACGATGTTCACCGCGCTGGACCTCGTCTCCGTCCAGACCTCCACGCGCGTGGCGGGCAACAAGGTCCGCCGGAACAAGTCGCTGACAGAGATCAACCGGTACGACCCCGAGAACGACGAGATCAACGTCCAGGACGTCTACCAGTGGCAGGCCGAGACCGACGAGTACCTCGAGATGGGCCAGTCGAACACCATCGAGGAGATCATGTTCGACCGCGGGTGGACCCGCGAGACCCTCGACGGGGAACTGCTGAAACGCCGGATCGTCCTCGCCTACCTCATCAGCAACGGGCTGAACACCTACACGCAGGTCGCGGCGACCCTGCAGGCGTTCATCAACGACCAGGACACCATCCTCGGGCTCATCGCCACGGACGATCTCGAACAGAGCCTGGAGGACCTCCGGGAGATGGAGTCCGTTGTCATCGACATCGACCCCGAGAAAGAGGAGATGGTCCCCCGACCGGACCCGAGCGAGGAGATGGTGGCGTCGGTCGACGCCATCCTCGTCGACGCCGAGCCCCTCCTCGAGGAGTACCGGGACCACGACGCCGACCCCGACAGCCTCGCGGAGGCGCTCGCACTCTCCGACGAGGACGACGACGAGTTCGGCGGCTTCCGGCCGAAAGGTGACCGATGAGCCTCGGGACCGGGGCGGGCACCGAACGGGCCGGGGCGGGACGGCTCGGCGACACGTTCTACCCCCTCTATGCGGTCCTGTTCGACGACGACGGGGAGTTCGTCGACTCGCTCGAACGGAAGCTCGCCGCGGCGCGGATGCCACACACCGTCGAACTGTACCTCGCACGCGCGCTGGCGGTCGGCGTACTCGTGGGCCTCGCGCTGTGGGTGGCCGGGACCGTCCTCACGTTCCTGCTGTTCGAACTGTTCATCGAGGGGACCCCGAGCATCCTCGGGTTACCCATCCAGGGGGAGGCGCTGGCGTTCGTCCAGGCGGTCAAGGTGCCGGCGCTCGTCCTCCTCGGCGGGCTCGTCTTCGGGGCCATCGGCTTCGGCGTCGGGTTCGGCGCGCTCGTCGTGATACCGTACATGAAGGCCGGCGAGCGGAAACGCGAGATAAACGTCCTCCTCTCGGACTCGGTGTCGTTCATGTACGCCCTCTCGGTGGGCGGGCTGAACCAGCTGGAGATACTGGAGGCCATCGCGGCGGCCGACGACACCTACGGCGAGGTGGCAAAGGAGTTCCAGGCCATCGTTCTCGAGACGCAGTACTTCGATACGGACTACCGGACGGCCATCGCCAACCAGGCGATGGTGACGCCCAGCGACGAGTTGAGCCAGTTCCTCACAGATATGCTCTCCATCGTCAACTCCGGGGGGAACATGAGCCAGTTCCTGGAGGACCAGAAGGACAAGCAGATGCGCACCTCCAAGCAGGAACAGGAGA